>NZ_JALQDP010000013.1:0-122789 GCF_023631165.1 Caballeronia sp. AZ1_KS37
GCCGCCCAGCGATCCAACGCGCACATCAAGGCGTTTTGCGACCGCCTGCGCGCCAGAGGCAAAAAGACCAAAGTCGCCTTCGTCGCAGCAATGCGCAAGATGCCCACCCAGCTCAACGCCATGATGCGCGACGGCACAACTTGGAATCCCCCAAAACCATGATCCTTACCAACTCAACCCTTGACGCTCAATACAGTTACTTTCTTTGCAGCAGCAAAGAAAGTGACTGCCGCCCCGCACAGGGGCAGTGCTAATAGACCGACGCGAAAACAGGATTCTACGAAAGCGGAAGCAAACAAGCACAAGCCCGACACGACAACGGGATCCGGCGACAATCACCAGAACCCACTCAAGCCGCAAGCGACTTCCTAAACGCTGTCCGCGACCCCGGAAACCTCACGATAAACATACTCCCCTTCCCCACTTCGCTTTTAACGTCGAGCTCTGCACCGTGCCGTTGCAGCACATGCTTGACGATGGCAAGCCCAAGCCCTGTCCCCCCCGTATCCCGCGACCGGCTCCGATCCACTCGATAAAACCGCTCCGTCAAACGCGGAATATGCTCCGCAGGAATCCCGAGCCCCGTATCCCGCACCGTGAAAACCGCACGATCCTTCATGCGCTGCCACGTCACCTCGATGGTCCCGCCATCAGGCGTATAACGCACGGCGTTGGTCACGAGATTGCCGAGCGCGCTCATCACTTCGGTCTCGACGCCCGCAACCGTCAGCGCATCGTCGCTATGAAACGTGATGCGATGGCGCCCGTTCGACAGATTGTTCGCGTCGTCTTCCAAATGACGCAGCACGGCGCGCATATCCAGCAGTTCATCGCCAGGCGGCCGCATGTCGCCTTCGAGATTCGCGAGCACGAGCAGATCGCGCACGATGTTCTGCATGCGCGACGCCTGCTGCTCCATCATGTCGAGATAACGCATGCGATCGGCTTCATCGAGCGGCAACTCACGCATGGTTTCGAGAAAGCCGGATAGCACGGTAAGCGGCGTCTTCAACTCATGCGAGACATTGGCGACGAAATCGCGGCGCATCGAATCCGTGCGCTCCAGTTCGGTAATGTCTTGCGTCAGAAGCAGCTTGCGATTGTCGCCGTACGGAAACACCTGCACCGAAACCGTGTATTTGCGATTCACGCCCATGCCGCGCATCACGAGCATCTCTTCGTAGTGGTGCGCGTTCAGATAGCGGACGAAATCGGGATTGCGCACGAGATGCGTGATGTGCTGGCGCAAGTCGCGCTTCGCATCGAGACCGAAGTGCTTCTCGGCGATGTCGTTACACCACTCGATCTGATCGTGATCGTCGAGCATCGCGACGCCGTTCGGTGACGCCTGGATCGCCTGAATGAAGCGCGCATGCTGTTGCTCGACCTGACGCACTTGCGCGTGCCAGCGCTTCGCGAGCTTGTGCAGGCGATAGTAGATCTCGCCCCAGATGCCGAGGGCGCTCGGCACCTCGCCGTAGACCGGCGCTTCGAGCAGACGCCAGAGGCGCTGCATGTGATACGTGACGAAGAAGCCCTGCACGACGAGCATGAGCACCGCGAAGGCAAGCGCGATGCGCAAGCCCGCGAATGCGCCGATCGCGGCGCAGAGCGCGGCGAGCAGCGCGAGGGACACGATCGCACGCGTCCAGATGATGTTCATGTTGTCGGTGAGTCTGAGTGACGTTGATGCGGCAAGTTAAAGCGGATAACGTTGAAGCAGAACTCAGGCGCTCTTCGCAAGCCGGTATCCGCTGCCGCGCACCGTTTCGATCATAGCATCGCAACCCGCCGGCTTGAGCGCAGCACGCAGACGCTTGATATGCACATCGACCGTGCGCTCTTCGACGAACACGTGATCGCCCCACACCTGATCCAGCAATTGCGTGCGGCTGTGCACGCGCTCAGGATGCGTCATGAAAAAGTGCAGCAGGCGAAATTCCGTCGGACCGAGATCGAGCTTGATGTCGTTGCCCGAATGACTCGCCGCCACGCGATGCGTCGCCGGATCGAGACGCAGCCCGTTGATCGCGACGACGTCTTCGGTCAACTGCGGCGCGCGCCGGCGCAACACCGCCTTGATGCGCGCCATCAGTTCCTTCGGCGAGAACGGCTTCGTGACGTAATCGTCCGCGCCGATTTCGAGGCCGAGCACCTTGTCCTGCTCGTCGCCGCGCGCTGTCAGCATGATGATCGGAATGTGCTTCGTGCGCTCGTTGTTGCGCAGCTCTCGCGCGAACGCGATGCCCGACTTGCCCGGCAACATCCAGTCGAGCAACACGAGATCGGGCAGCACGTCGCTGATCAGGTTTTGCGCCTGTTCCGCGTTATACGCACGAATCGGGCAATGTCCCGCATGTTGAAGGTTCACCGAAATCAGTTCGGAGATCGCGGGTTCGTCTTCGACGACGAGGATACTGCTGGGCATCGGCACCTCTTGACCTTTTGCTTGAAATGAAACGATTGCGCGCGATTAACTCAGCGCCTCACGTTCGAGCTGATCGCGCGAAATATGCCGCACGTCGGTGCCCTTGACGATGTAGATGATGAACTCAGCGATGTTCTTCGCGTGATCGCCGATGCGCTCCACCGCTTTCGCGATGAACAGATAATCGAGGCCCGCCGAAATCGTGCGCGGATCTTCCATCATGTACGTCACGAGCTTGCGCACGAAGGCGCGGAATTCCTCGTCGATGGCCTTGTCGTCGCGCACGATCTGCGCGGCGGCAACCGTGTCGAGACGCGCGAACGCATCGAGCGCGCGGCGCAGGATCGATACCGCCATTTCGCCCGACAGCTTGATCTCGGCGATGTTCACCGTGCGGCCCGCGCCGTCTTCGTTGATGCGCTTCACGCGCTTGGCGATCTTCTCCGCTTCGTCGCCGGCGCGTTCGAGATTCGTGATCGTCTTCGAGATCGCCATCAACAGACGCAAGTCACGCGCAGCCGGCTGACGGCGCGCGATGATGTTGCTGCACTCTTCGTCGATCTCGACTTCCATCATGTTCAGACGCGCTTCGGCCGCGATCACCTGATCCGCGATGCCGATGTCGAATTCGTTCAGCGCCTGCATCGCCGCGATGATCTGCGACTCGACCAGACCGCCCATTTCCAGCACTTTCGACGACACCGCGTTGAGATCGGCGTCGAACTGGCTCGAAAGATGTTTATCGGACATATATGCTCCTTAAGCCTTCTGTTTCACCTGGCTGACGATCAGCCGAAGCGGCCCGTGATGTAGTCTTCCGTTTCCTTGCGGGCCGGCTTGATGAAGATCTTTTCGGTGTCGCCGAACTCGATCAATTCACCGAGATACATATAGGCAGTGTAGTCCGAACAACGCGCCGCCTGCTGCATGTTGTGCGTGACGATGACAACCGTGTAATCGCTTTTCAGTTCGGCGATCAGCTCTTCGATACGGCCCGTCGAAATCGGGTCGAGCGCCGAGCAAGGTTCGTCCAGCAGCAGCACTTCCGGACGAATCGCGATGCCGCGCGCGATGCACAGACGCTGCTGCTGGCCACCCGACAGACCGTAGCCGCTTTGCTGCAACTTGTCCTTTACTTCGGTCCAGAGCGCGGCTTTCGTGAGCGCCCATTCGACGCGGTCATCCATTTCCGAGCGCGACAGTTGCTCGAACATCTTCACGCCGAACGCGATGTTGTCGTAGATCGACATCGGGAACGGCGTCGGCTTCTGGAACACCATGCCGACGCGCGCGCGCAGGAGCGAAATATCCTTCGTCGTGTCGAGCAGGTTCGTGCCGTCCATCAGGATTTCGCCTTCGGCGCGCTGCTCCGGATAAAGCGCATACATCTTGTTGAACGTGCGCAGAAGCGTGGACTTGCCGCAGCCCGACGGACCGATGAACGCCGTCACTTTCTTCTCGGGAATGCGCAGGTTGATGTTCTTCAGCGCGTGATACTTGTTGTAGAAGAAGTTGAGGTTGTTCACCTCGATCTTCGGCTTGATGGAATCGGCAGGCTGCGAACTGTGCGTCGGGCGCACGCTGCCCGGCACCGGTCCGCGCTCGATCTGCTTTTCCTGGTGGTTGACACCGCTTTCGACCATGTTCATGGAATCACTCCACCCTTATTTCTTCGAGAAGATCGCGCGCGCCAGGATATTCAGACCCAGCACGCCGAGCGTAATCAGGAACACACCGGCCCACGCGAGCGATTGCCACTGCGGGAACGGACTCATCGCGAACTTGTAGATCGTCACCGGCAAATTGGCCACCGGCTGGTTCATGTCCCACGAGAAAAATTGATTCGACAGCGCCGTGAAAAGCAGCGGCGCGGTTTCGCCCGCGATACGCGCGACCGCCAGCAACACGCCCGTCACGATGCCGCCCACCGACGCCTTCAGCGTGATCGACATCACCATCTTCCACTTGGGCGTACCGAGTGCGAACGCGGCTTCGCGCAATGCGTTCGGCACGAGCTTCAGCATGTTTTCCGTCGTGCGGATCACGATCGGAATCTGCAGCAGCGCCAGCGCGATCACGCCGGCCCAGCCCGAGAAGCGGCCCATCTTCGCGACGACGATCGCATACACGAAGAGACCGACGACGATCGAAGGCGCCGACAGCAAGATGTCGTTGATGAAGCGCGTGACG
Organism: Caballeronia sp. AZ1_KS37; assembly: GCF_023631165.1. Classification (NCBI taxonomy): domain Bacteria; kingdom Pseudomonadati; phylum Pseudomonadota; class Betaproteobacteria; order Burkholderiales; family Burkholderiaceae; genus Caballeronia; species Caballeronia sp. AZ1_KS37. Next base: position 4,619 of record NZ_JALQDP010000013.1, read on the forward strand.
CTCGCGAGCCAGCGCTTCTGGCCGTACTCCGCGAGGTAGACGCCCGCGAGAATGCCGAGCGGCGTGCCGACGAACGTTGCGAGCACGACGAGCATCAGCGAGCCGACGATCGCGTTGGCGAGACCGCCGCCATCGGTGTTCGGCGGCGGCGTCGATTGCGTGAACAGATCGACCGACAACCCGCCGATGCCGAGCCTGAGCGTCGTGAAGAGAATCCACACGAGCCAGATGAGGCCGAAGGCCATCGCGGCGAGCGAGAGCGTCAGCGCAACCGCGTTCGTGCCGCGGCGGCGGCGCTGCAGCTTCTGACGCGTGGCTTCCACGCGGCTCGAATCCTGGTTGAACGTAGCGGGACGGCTCATTATTTACGGCCCTCCCCGCGTTCCATGCGCAGAAGCATCAGCTTCGAGAGCGCGAGCACGAAGAACGTGATGACGAAAAGAATCAGACCGAGCTCCATCAACGCCGACGTATGCAGGCCCGGACTCGCTTCCGCGAATTCGTTCGCGAGCGCCGAGGTGATGCTGTTGCCGGGCGAGAAGAGCGACACGTTGTCGAGCAGGTTCGTATTGCCGATGACGAACGTCACAGCCATCGTCTCGCCGAGCGCGCGGCCGAGGCCGAGCATGACGCCGCCGATCACGCCGGCGCGCGTATAGGGCAGCACGATCTTCCACATGACTTCCCACGTCGTGCAGCCGATGCCGTATGCCGATTCCTTCAGCAGCACGGGCGTCACTTCGAACACGTCGCGCATCACGGATGCGATGTACGGAATGATCATGATCGCGAGAATCACGCCGGCGCACAGAATGCCGATGCCGATCGGCGCGCCTTGAAAGAAGATGCCGATCAGGGGCACGTCGCCGAGCAGCTTGCCGAGGGGCTTTTCGAAGTATTGCGCGAAGATCGGCGCGAACACGAGCAGGCCCCACATGCCGTAGACGATCGACGGAATCGCCGCGAGAAGTTCGATCGCGACGCCGAGCGGACGGCGCAGCCACGCGGGCGACAGTTCGGTCAGAAAGAGCGCGATGCCGAAGCTCACCGGCACCGCGATGATGAGCGCGATGATCGACGTCGCAATCGTGCCGTAGATGGGCACGAGCGCCCCGAACGAGTCGCTGGGCGGATCCCATTCCGAACGCCAGAGGAACGAGAGGCCGAATTTCTGAATGGTCGGCATCGACGCGATGATCAGCGAAACGATGATGCCGCCGAGCAGGAGCAGCGTGATGACAGCCGCAAGCCGCGTCACGCCGCCGAAAATGATGTCGCCGATGCGGCTCGGCGCGCGCTGCGTATGCGCCGCCGGCACGGCCGACGATAGGTTGATGTCCGACATGGGAGCCTTGGTTTCGCTACGTGTCAGACCGCGCGGCGAACGTTGGCTCGCCGCGCGGCTTCCTTGCTGCGTTGCTGTCCCGCGAATCAGAAGCTTAGGACAGTTTCAAACGACTGCTTGCTTCCCTTATTCCGCGACCGCCTTGCCCGATGCGTCCTTGACCTTCGCCTTCCATTGCGTCTTGATTTCGGCGACGACCGAATCCGGCAGCGAGATATAGTCGAGATCGTTCGCAGCCTGGCCGCCGTTCTTGAACGCCCAGTCGAAGAATTTCAGCGTTTCCGTGCCCTGCGCCGGCTTCTCTTGCGTCGCGTGCAGCAGCACGAAGGTCGCGCCGACGATCGGCCATGCGTTCTTGCCCGGCTCGTCCGTCAGAATCTGATAGAACGACTTCGACCAGTCCGCGCCCGCTGCCGCTGCCTTGAACGTGTCGGTCTTCGGCTCGACGACCGTGCCGGCCGAATTCTTCATGCCGACGTAGGTCATCTTGTTCTGCTTCGCGTACGCCCATTCGACGTAGCCGATCGCGCCCGGCAGACGCTGCACGAATGCCGCGACGCCGTCGTTGCCCTTGCCGCCCGTGCCCGTCGGCCAGTTGACCGTCGAACCTTCGCCGACCTTCGACTTCCACTCGGTGTTCACCTTCGACAGATAGTTCGTCCAGATGAAGCTCGTGCCGGAGCCGTCGGCGCGCCGCACGACCGCGATGTCCGTATCCGGCAGCTTGACCTTCGGGTTCAGCGCGGCGATTTCCGGGTCGTTCCACTTCTTGATCTTGCCGAGGTAGATGTCGCCGAGCACCTGGCCCGATAGCGTCACTTCGCCAGCCTTCACGCCCGGCACGTTGATGACCGGCACCACGCCGCCGACGACCGTCGGGAACTGGAACAGGCCGTTCTTCGCGAGTTCGTCGTCTTTCAGCGGAGCGTCCGAGCCCGCGAAATCCACGGTCTTCGCGATGATTTGCTTGATACCGCCCGACGAGCCGATGCCTTGGTAGTTCACCTTGCCGCCGCCCGTTTTCTGGTAGGCGTCCGCCCACTTCGTGTAGATCGGCGCTGCAAAGGTGGAACCCGCGCCGGTGATGTCGGCTGCTTGAGCGGAGATGGCGAACACTGCACCAATCAGGCCGGCCAGCGCGGTTTGCATCAATTTCATTCTTAATCTCCAGTAGTGAGCGTGTGTCGCGTGAGCGTGTAGACGACACCGCGAAATATAGGAGGAGTCTGTGACAGTAATATGACTAATCGTGAAGCCAGCATGTCAATGCGCTTACGTGCTGAAAGTTTGATCACAGCCGATCCGTCAAGCCAGCGGCGCAAATAAAAAAGCGGGCCGAAGCCCGCTTTTAGCGAAACGCGACGAACTTCAGTGAACGCCTACGAAGTCGCGTCCTTTACGACCTGCGCAATCGTTTCCGCGTATCGAACCGCGTCCTGTTGCGCCGATGCTTCCACCATCACGCGCAAGACCGGTTCGGTTCCCGACGCGCGAATCAAGACGCGGCCGTGCGATTGGAGGGATTGCTCGGCTTGCTCGACCGCGCGGCGAATCGCGGCGCTGCCTTTCCAGTCCGCGCCCGCGCTCATCCGCACGTTGATGAGCTTTTGCGGGAACAGGCTGACGCCGCGAAGCAGATCGGCGAGCGACTTGCCGCTGCGCTGGATCGCTGCTAGCACGAGGAGCGCCGAGACGATGCCGTCGCCGGTCGAGTGACGGTCCAGCGAAAGGATGTGGCCCGAGCCTTCCGCGCCCAGCAGCCAGCCGTTCTCGCGCAATTTTTCGAGGACGTAGCGGTCGCCGACCGCCGCGCGCACGAACTGCACGCCCGCCTCCTTCAGCGCCACCTCGACGGCCATGTTGGTCATCAGCGTGCCGACTGCGCCTTCCACCTTGCCATCGGTCGCGATGCGATCCTTGACCAGCACGTAGAGCAATTCGTCGCCGTTATAGAGACGGCCGGACGAATCGACGACCTGCAGACGGTCCGCGTCGCCGTCGAGCGCGATGCCGATATCCGCCTTGTGCTCGACCACCGCGCGCACGAGCGCGTCCGGGGCGGTCGCGCCAACGCCGTCGTTGATGTTGAAGCCGTTCGGCGACACGCCGATCGACACGACTTCCGCGCCGAGTTCATGGAAAACGTGCGGCGCGACGTCATATGCGGCGCCGTGCGCGCAATCGACGACGAGCTTCAGACCGCGCAAGTCGAAACTCGCGGGAAAGGTGCTCTTGCAGAATTCGATGTAGCGTCCGCCTGCATCATCCAGACGCCGGGCTTTACCGAGGCGCTCGGAAGGCGCGCATTCCATCGGCTGCTCGAGCTGGCGCTCGATTTCCAGTTCGACTTCGTCGGGCAGCTTGTTGCCGTCGGCGGAGAAAAATTTGATGCCGTTGTCGTCGTACGGATTGTGCGACGCGCTGATCACGACGCCCGCCGACAGCCGCAGTGCACGCGTCAGATAGGCGACGCCAGGCGTCGGCATCGGGCCGGCCAGCATCACGTCGACACCCGCCGCCGAAAAGCCGGATTCCAGCGCGGCTTCGAGCATGTAGCCCGACACGCGCGTGTCCTTGCCGATCAATACCGTCGGACGATTGCCCTTCTTTTGCTGTGCGCGGTCGGCGCCCGCAAGCACCTTTCCGGCCGCGTAGCCGAGCTTGAGTACGAAATCCGGCGTGATCGGCGCGACGCCTACGCGGCCGCGGATGCCGTCGGTTCCAAAATATTGACGTGCCATTGTTGCTTGACCCTCCTCGCGACCGTTCGGCGCATCGTATCGGTCCACGATTTTAGTTAATGAGTTCTATCGGCGCGCGCCTGCGCCCAAATTGCTGATGAATGAGGCCAGTGTCAATAATGCCCATTCCCGGCAGCATTCTTTGTTGCCTGCCAGACTTTCAGCGCATCGACGGTTTCGGCGACATCGTGGACGCGGATGATGGCCGCGCCCCGCTCTGCCGCGCACACCGCCGCGGCGACGCTCGCCGCGAGCCGCTCGCCCGCGCCGCGTCCGGTGACGGCGCCAAGCATCGACTTGCGCGACATGCCCGCGAGCAACGGAAAGTTCGTCCCGGCGGGCGACGTGTCCGTGAGATGCGCGAGCAACGCGTAATTATGCTCGACCGTCTTGCCGAAGCCGTAACCCGGATCGAGACTGATGCGGTCTGTCGCAATGCCCGCGCGCCCGAGTGCGGCGACGCGCTCCGCGAAGAACGCGCGCACGTCGGCGACGACGTCTTCGTACACCGGCTCGTGAAGCTGCATTGTGCGCGGCTCGCCGAGCATGTGCATCACGCAAAGTCCGCAGTTGCTGCCCTTGACGGCGTCGATCGCGCCGTCCTGACGCAAGCCCCAGATGTCGTTGATCATGTCCGCGCCGGCGTCGAGCGCGGCGCGCATCACGGCTGGTTTGTACGTGTCGACGGAAAGCGGCACTCGAACGGCGCGCAATGCCTCGACTATCGGCACCACGCGCTCGAGTTCCTCGTCGAGCGGCACGGGCGGCGCGCCGGGACGCGTGGATTCACCGCCGATATCGATCATGTCGGCGCCGTCGGCGAGCATCTGCTCGGCGCGAGCCAGTGCGGCGTCGCGCGAAATGAAGCGGCCGCCATCGGAGAACGAGTCCGGCGTAACGTTGAGAATGCCCATGACGAGCGGGCGGTCGAAGGTCAGCGTGAAGCGTCCGCATTGGAGCGGCGCGGCTGAAATCGGGGATGGGGTTGAAGTGGCCAAGCGGATAGAACGGAACGGAGGGACGGAGACGGCGCCGCGTTCAGCACCTGATTAAAAACGGACGCCATAAAGTGAAAATGGGCCGGCGTGCTATGCACACCGGCCCATGAACTCATGCAGGAAACTCAGGCCGTTGCCGGCGCGTTGCCCGGTTTGACCTCGGTGCCGCTGCTACCACCGGATGGCGTGTCGCCGGACGGCGGCGGCATGTTCTTCGGCGGACGCGGCGGACGATCCGACATGATGTCGCCAATCTGGTCCGCGTCGATGGTTTCCCATTCGAGCAGCGCCTTGGTCATCGCTTCGACCTTGTCGCGGTTGTCTTCCAGCAGCTTCCGGGCGAGCGCATATTGCTCGTCGAGGATGCGGCGGATTTCCGCATCGACCTTCTGCTGCGTGGCTTCGGACACCGACTTCGCGCCCATCTTGCCGAACATGCCGTTGTCTTCCGTATCGACGTAGACCATCGTGCCGAGCACGTCGGACATGCCGTAGCGCGTCACCATGTCGCGCGCCATCTTCGTTGCGCGCTCGAAGTCGTTCGACGCACCGGTCGACATCGAATTCAGGAACACTTCCTCCGCTGCGCGGCCACCGAACAGGATCGCGATTTCCTCCAGCATCTTGTCGCGATACAGGTTCACGCGGTCATGCTCGGGCAACTGCCACGTAACGCCCAGCGCCCAGCCGCGCGGCATGATCGTGACCTTGTGCACCGGATCGGCATGCGGAAGCAGCTTCGCAACCACCGCGTGACCCGACTCGTGGTATGCCGTATTGCGACGCTCTTCTTCGCGCATCACAGCCGATTTGCGCTCCGGACCCATGAAGATCTTGTCCTTCGCGTCCTCGAAATCCTGCATCTCGACGATGCGCTTGCCGCGACGCGCCGCGAACAGCGCAGCCTCGTTCACGAGATTCGCGAGATCGGCGCCCGAGAAACCCGGCGTGCCGCGCGCGATGACCGATGCATCGACGTCGTTCGCGATAGGCACCTTGCGCAGGTGCACCTTCATGATGTGCTCGCGGCCGCGGATATCCGGCAGACCGACATAGACCTGACGGTCGAAACGGCCCGGACGGAGCAGCGCCTTGTCCAGCACGTCCGAACGGTTCGTCGCCGCGATCACGATCACACCGGAATTCGCCTCGAAGCCGTCCATCTCGACGAGCATCTGGTTCAGCGTCTGCTCGCGCTCGTCGTTGCCGCCGCCCATGCCGGCGCCGCGATGACGGCCAACCGCGTCGATTTCGTCGATGAACACGATACACGGCGCATGCTTCTTCGCCTGCTCGAACATGTCGCGCACACGAGCCGCGCCCACGCCGACGAACATTTCGACGAAGTCCGAACCCGAAATGCTGAAGAACGGCACTTTCGCTTCGCCCGCGATGGCGCGCGCCAGCAGCGTCTTACCGGTTCCCGGCGGGCCGACCAGCAGCACGCCGCGCGGAATGCGTCCGCCGAGCTTTTGGAATTTCTGCGGGTCGCGCAGGAAGTCCACGAGTTCCGAGACTTCTTCCTTGGCTTCGTCGCAACCCGCGACGTCGGTGAAATTGATTGCGTTGTTGTTTTCGTCGATCAGCCGCGCTCGCGACTTGCCGAACGAAAACGCCCCGCCTTTGCCGCCTCCCTGCATCTGCCTCATCATGTAGAACCAGAAGCCGATGATCAGGATCGTAGGTCCGAGGTAGTACAGCGCGGAGACGAGCGCATTCGGTTCATCGTCAGCCTTGCCGCTGACCTGAACGCCGTATTTCATCAAGTCGCCGACCATCCATATGTCGCCGGGCGACACGATCTGGTACTTCTGGCCGTCGTTCGGAGTGACCGTCAGATTGCGGCCCTGAACGGTGACGTTCTTGACTTTGCCGTTCTTCGCGTCGTCCATGAACTGCGAATAGGACACACCTTCCTGGACGCGGGGCTTATCGAACTGCTTGAACACCGTAAACAGCACCAGTGCGATCACGAGCCACACTGCCGCTTTAGAGAACATATTGTTGTTCAAAGCACCACTCCTCACTCATAGACGGGCGCCTACATAAACCTTGCGACGCCACCAAAGCATTCTAATCCAGACCGCTAACCCCTGCCATAAGGTTTAACTACCGCACAAATAGCGGCAGAGAGGTTTTTTTCGGCATATTCCGCGAAAATATCGCCGTAATTCGCCGAATCGCTCGAGCGGGCCGTTCAGTTCGGTTGCTTGAGCCGCCGCCCGAGAATAAAAGTCTCCGACGATTTGTCGCGAGAAGCTTTCGGCTTGCGTGGCGCAACCACCTTGAACTGTTGCTTGAACTTCTCAACGATCTGGCTGTATCCGCTGCCGTGAAAACATTTGACCAGCAGCGCACCCTCCGGTTTCAGATGGTTCTGCGCGAACTCCAGCGCCAGATCGCATAGATGCTCGATGCGCGCGGCATCCGCACTCGCCACGCCTGAGAGGTTGGGGGCCATGTCGGAGATTACAAGGTCCACCTGACGCTCGCCGACGATTTCATCGAGTTGCGCAAGCACTTCGTCCTCGCGAAAGTCGCCCTGGATGAACGTGACGTCCGAAATCGGCTCCATCGGCAGAATATCCAGCGCGATGATCGTGCCGTCGATGCCGCCCTGGCGCTCGGCATCGCGCTTCGCGCCCTGCGCGAGTTTGTTGCGCGCGTACTGGCTCCAGGAGCCGGGCGTCGAGCCGAGATCGACGATGACCTGACCCGGCTTGATGAGTTTGTCCTGCTCGTCGATCTCCTTCAGCTTGTATGCGGCGCGCGCGCGATAGCCCTCGCGCTGCGCCATCTTTACGTAGGGATCGTTGATGTGGTCATGCAACCACGAATGATTAAAACGGTTCTTTGCCATTCAAACTGAGCTCATGTGGCGCGCTGACAGCACGCCCGGTGCGTATTTTGCTGCATCGCGCGAGGCTTTTAGCGGATAATACGCGTCTTGTCGGCCGGACCGGTCCTCGGCGCGCTCGCGCTCCGAAAACCCGTGCATCCGGCCTGTTCTGTTTCTGGTGGGCGGTGGCGCGACCGATGCGCCGAAGATCCGGCACGAAGCCGTGCGCTTTCGCTGCAGCGTGTTCAAACCGCCTCGCGAATCTACCTCACGCCGCCCACATTTTAGTCGAGTCCGAAATTTCTCATGCCAGCTCTTAAACTCTCCCCCGCCGAACGCGCCGATCTGCGCTCCCAGGCCCATGCGCTCAAGCCCGTCGTGCTCGTCGGCGCGGAGGGTCTGACCGATGCCGTGCTGAAGGAAATCAACGTCCACCTGGAAGCGCATCAGCTCATCAAGGTCCGCGTATTCGGCGACGAACGCGAAGCACGCGTCGAAATCTACGACGAAATCTGCGATCGCCTGAACGCCGCGCCTATTCAGCATATCGGCAAGCTGCTCGTGATCTGGAGACCCGAAGGCGCCGCTCCGAAAACCCGCGCCACCCGCACGCGCAGCACGATGCCTCCGAGCGCAGGCGAAGCCGCCGAACGCGAGACGAAGGGCCGCGCGCCGCGCACGGTGAGGGCAGTGAAAATCACCCGCGATGCGCCCGCGTTCAAGAAACCCAAAAAGCAGACGCTGAAGGTACTGGGCAACGAACGTGTGACCGCCGGCGGCAACGTGAAGCGCGCGAAGAAACGTCAGACCAGCTCGAAGCGCCAGCATCAGACGGTCAAATGATCGAACGGCGCGTGCATTTCCAATGAAACGCACGCGCCGTCCTGAGCAAGCGCGATTCAGCTTCGCGCTCTTTTCGCCGCCACCTTGGCGGATTTCCCCTTCGGCACGATCTTGACGGGCGCCGCGCCCGGCAAGCGCCACACCAGCGCAATGCCGAACAGGCATTCGATCAGATAGATCGCGCTGGATAGGCCGTGCAGAATGCCGAACTCCTTCGCATACGGCGAGCTCGCGAGATCGGTGCCCGCTTCCTGCGCCGCCATTCGCAGCGAGTTCATGAACGGCTGCAAGGCGAAATAGCCGACCAGCACGCACACGAGCATCACCGCGACGATCCACCGCACGCGTTTGTAATCGACGATGCCGCTTTTCACGAAGCGATTGCCGATGAGGATCAGCACCAGCGCGCTGATCACGCCGATGATCGCCTCGATGCGGAAGAGCTGCGCCGCCACCGAGCCCGCCGACGTGCGGTCGAGCATCGAAAAGAGCACGGGCGCAGCGACCAGACCGAGGGTCAGCAGACTGCCGACCCAGACCATGCTGATGGTGCGAAAGAGCCGGTGCTCCATCAGACGTAGCGAACCGCGATGATCTCGTATTCGCGTGCGCCGCTCGGCGCCTGCACCGATGCCACGTCGCCTTCCGACTTCGCGATCAGCGCGCGCGCGATCGGCGAGCTCACGGAGATGAGGCCGTGATCGATGTCGGCTTCGTCATCGCCGACGATCTGATACGTCACCATGTCGCCCGATTCCAGGTCCTCGAGTTCGACGGTCGCGCCGAACACCACGCGACCTTCCGCTTCGACCTGCGTCGGATCGATCACTTGCGCGGCGGCCAGCTTCGACTCGATTTCCGCGATGCGGCCCTCGATGAACCCCTGCTTTTCCTTCGCGGCGTCGTATTCCGCGTTTTCCGACAAGTCGCCTTGCGCGCGCGCCTCCGCGATCGCGTTGATGACCGCCGGACGCTCCACGGCCTTCAGGCGTTGCAATTCGTCGCGCAGCAACTCCGCGCCGCGCTTCGTCAAAGGAATCGTGCTCATAGACCACTCACAAACAATTTCGTCAAAAAAATTACCGCGGTTAAGCGCATCTCCCACAGAGCAGGAGACGCCGCTTAACCGCGGCTCGTGATACTTAGACCAGTAATCGAAGCCTTAGTTTAGGCGAGCATGCAAGCCTTGTAAATCATAGACTTCCAAATCTCGGAGATACCTCAACCCTTCGACCGCCGCGCGCGCTCCCGACATCGTCGTGTAGTACGTGACCTTGTTGGCCTGCGCGCTCATGCGGATCGAGCGCGAATCGGCGATGGCGGCGCGCGTTTCGTCGACGGTCGTGAAGACGAGCGCGATCTCGCCGTTCTTGATCATGTCGACGATGTGCGGACGGCCGTCTTTCACCTTGTTGACGACCTTCACCGGCACGCCTGCCGCCGCGATGGCCGCGGCCGTGCCCTTGGTTGCGACGATCGGATAGCCGAGCTCGTGCAGCATCTGCGCGACTTCGACGGCCTTCGGCTTGTCGGCGTCCATCACGGTCAGAAGCACCGTGCCCGATTCCGGCAGACGCGAGCCCGCCGCGAGCTGCGACTTGAAGAGTGCTTCGCCGAACGTGCGGCCCACGCCCATCACTTCGCCGGTCGAGCGCATTTCGGGTCCGAGCACCGGATCGACCGCCGGGAACTTCACGAACGGGAACACCGCTTCCTTCACGCTGAAGTACGGCGGAATGACTTCCTTCGTCACGCCTTGTGCCTTGAGCTTCTGGCCGACCATCGCGCGAGCGGCGATCTTGGCGAGCGGCAAACCGGTTGCCTTCGACACGTACGGCACCGTGCGCGATGCGCGCGGATTCACTTCCAGCACGTAGATGATGTCCTTCTTGGAGCCGTCGTCTTGCGGGACTTGCTGAATCGCGAACTGCACGTTCATCAGGCCGATGACGTTCAGTGCCTTCGCCATTGCGGCGGTTTGCCGCTTCAGTTCGTCGACGGTTTCCTGCGACAGCGAATACGGCGGCAGCGAGCAAGCCGAGTCGCCCGAGTGCACGCCCGCCTGTTCGATGTGCTCCATCACGCCGCCGATGAACACGTCGTCGCCATCGGAGATGCAGTCGACGTCGCATTCGATCGCGTCGTTCAGGAAGCGGTCGAGCAGCACCGGCGAATCGTTCGACACCTTCACGGCTTCGCGCATGTAGCGCTCGAGGTCGCGCGGCTCGTGGACGATTTCCATCGCGCGGCCGCCGAGCACGTACGACGGACGCACGACCAGCGGATAACCGATTTCCTCCGCGAGCTTCAGCGCTTCGTCTTCGGCGCGCGCCGTGCGATTCGGCGGCTGACGCAGATCGAGATCCTTGAGCAGCTTCTGGAAGCGCTCGCGGTCTTCGGCGGCGTCGATCATGTCCGGCGACGTGCCGATGATCGGCACGCCGTTCGCTTCCAGATCGAGCGCGAGCTTGAGCGGCGTCTGGCCGCCGTACTGCACGATCACGCCGACCGGCTTTTCCAGATCGACGATTTCGAGCACGTCTTCGAGCGTCAGCGATTCGAAGTACAGACGGTCGGACGTGTCGTAGTCGGTGGAAACCGTCTCCGGATTGCAGTTGACCATGATGGTTTCATAGCCGTCCTCGCGCATGGCGAGCGCGGCATGCACGCAGCAGTAGTCGAACTCGATGCCCTGCCCGATCCGGTTCGGGCCGCCGCCCAGCACCATGATCTTCTTCTTGTCGGTCGGATTCGCTTCGCACTCTTCTTCGTACGTCGAGTACATGTAGGCGGTCTTCGTCGCGAACTCGGCCGCGCACGTGTCGACGCGCTTGTACACCGGGCGCACCTTCATTTCGTGACGCTTCTTGCGCACGTCTGCTTGCGTCGAACCGGTCAGCTTCGCCAGACGCCGGTCCGAGAAGCCGCTCTTCTTCAGATACAGCAGTTCGTCACGCGTGAGGCTCGCGAGCGTGCGGCCTTCGAGCGCCTTTTCCTTGAGGATGATCTGTTCGATCTGCGCGAGGAACCACGGATCGATCGACGTCTCTTCGAAGATTTCTTCCATCGTCAGGCCGAGACGGAAGGCGTCACCGAGATACCAGATGCGGTCCGGACCCGGCTCGCCAATTTCGCGGATGACTTCGTCGCGGCTCGTGGTCTTCTCATCGAGACCGTCGACGCCGACTTCCAGACCGCGCAACGCCTTCTGGAACGATTCCTGGAACGTGCGGCCCATTGCCATGACTTCGCCGACGGACTTCATCTGCGTGGTCAGGCGCGAATCCGCTTCGCGGAATTTCTCGAACGCGAAGCGCGGCACCTTCGTCACGACATAATCGATCGTCGGTTCGAACGATGCGGGCGTTTGTCCGCCGGTGATTTCGTTCTTGAGTTCGTCGAGCGTGTAGCCGCACGCGAGCTTCGCGGCGACCTTGGCGATCGGGAATCCCGTTGCCTTCGATGCCAGCGCCGACGAACGCGACACGCGCGGATTCATTTCGATGACGACCATGCGGCCGTCCTTCGGGTTGATCGCGAACTGCACGTTCGAGCCGCCGGTATCGACCCCGATCTCGCGCAGCACCGCGAGCGACGCGTTGCGCAGCACTTGATACTCTTTGTCGGTGAGCGTCTGCGCCGGCGCGACGGTGATGGAATCGCCGGTGTGCACGCCCATCGGGTCGAGGTTTTCGATCGAGCAGACGATGATGCAGTTGTCCTTTTTATCGCGGACGACTTCCATCTCGTACTCTTTCCAGCCGAGCAGCGATTCTTCGATGAGCAGCTCGCGCGTCGGCGAGAGATCGAGACCGCGACGGCAAATCTCTTCGAACTCTTCCTTGTTGTACGCGATGCCGCCGCCCGAGCCGCCCAGCGTGAACGACGGACGAATCACGGTCGGATAGCCGCCGCTGCCGGTCGCTTCGGCGATCTGCTGCTGCACGGCGAGCGCTTCTTCCATCGAATGCGCGATGCCCGACTTGGCCGAACCGAGGCCGATCTTCGTCATCGCGTCCTTGAACTTCTGGCGGTCTTCCGCCTTGTCGATCGCTTCCGGCGACGCACCGATCAGCTCGACCTTGTACTTTTCCAGCACGCCGTGATGGAACAGGTCGAGCGCGCAGTTGAGCGCGGTCTGTCCGCCCATGGTCGGCAGGATCGCGTCCGGGCGCTCTTTCGCGATGATGCGTTCGACCACTTCCCACGAAATCGGCTCGATATACGTGACGTCGGCCGTGTTCGGATCCGTCATGATCGTCGCCGGATTGCTGTTGACGAGGATGACCTTGTAGCCTTCCTCACGCAGCGCCTTGCATGCTTGCGCGCCCGAATAATCGAACTCGCACGCCTGGCCGATGATGATCGGACCCGCGCCGATGATGAGGATGCTCTTGATGTCTGTGCGCTTCGGCATAACTGTGCTCTGTATATTTGCGATGTTCTGTTCTTAGGCTGCGACCTTCTGTGCTTCCATCAGCTTGATGAAGCGGTCGAACAGATACGCGATGTCGTGCGGGCCGGGCGACGCTTCCGGATGGCCCTGGAAGCAGAAGGCGGGCTTGTCGGTGAGCGCGAAGCCTTGCAGCGTGCCGTCGAAGAGCGAGACGTGCGTGACTTTCGCGTTGGCGGGCAGCGTCGACGCATCGACCGCGAAACCGTGGTTCTGCGACGTGATGACCACGCGGCCGTCGTCCATGTCCTTCACCGGATGGTTCGCGCCGTGGTGGCCGGTCTTCATCTTCATCGTCTTCGCGCCGACGGCGAGACCCATGATCTGATGGCCGAGGCAGATGCCGAACGTCGGAATGCCGCGCTCGATGAATTCCCTGGTGGCCGCGATGGCGTAATCGCACGGCTCCGGATCGCCGGGGCCGTTCGACAGGAAGATGCCGTCCGGATTGAGCGCGAGCGCATCGGCGGCGGTCGATTTCGCGGGCAGCACGGTCACGTGGCAACCGCGCTCCGCCAGCATGCGCAGGATGTTGTACTTCACGCCATAGTCGAACGCGACGACGCGAAACTTCGGCGCTTCCTGCTTGCCGTAGCCGCTGCCCAGACGCCATTCGGTCTGCGTCCATTCGTAGGGCTGGTCCGTCGACACGACCTTCGCGAGGTCCATGCCCGCGAGGCCCGGGAACGAGCGTGCGAGCTCGAGCGCTTTCGCTTCGTCATCGGAACCGGCGAGAATGCAGCCGTTCTGCGCGCCCTTCTCGCGCAGGATACGCGTGAGCTTGCGCGTGTCGATGCCGGCGATCGCGACGACGCCTTGCGCCTTGAGATAGTCGGAGAGCGTCTGCTCGGAACGGAAGTTGGATGCGAGCACCGGCAGGTCGCGAATGATGAGGCCGGCGGCATGGACTTTGGTGGCTTCGACGTCTTCGGCGTTCACGCCGTAGTTGCCGATGTGCGGATAGGTCAGCGTGACGATCTGGCGGGCATAGCTCGGATCGGTCAGGATTTCCTGATAACCGGTGATTGCGGTGTTGAACACCACTTCGCCGATCGTCGAACCGGGCGCGCCGATCGATTGACCACGAAAGACCGTGCCGTCGGCAAGTGCGAGAAGTGCGGGGGAAAATGACGGCAACACGGGAAGCTCCTTGGGGAACACCCTGTTACCGACCTGTCTGTCCGAAATTCAGGCTTGGCTTCCCGTCGCTCGAAGAACGAGGGGTTTCCTTCGCGCAGTGTGGCGGCGGCTCGCGAGGCGCGCGTCGCGGTTCGGTTCAGCTCGCTTGCATGGGCAAACGCAGTGACGAAGCGGGCGACTGGCGGCGTGCGGCGCGCGCCGACTGGCGCAGCGAACGACGGTGTGTGGGAGGTAGGCGCTAGGGTGCGGGTTGATGTGCTCAAACCTTCGAATTATAGCGTTAAATTGACACATCTGCCAAATTTGGGAGCGCTCTGCTTGCCTCCCGCCGCCCCGATCACGACGCCGCGTTTTCCACTTCCGCCTCGCGTTCGTGCAGCGCGCGGCCCGGCAACATGTACCAGATCGCGCTCGCCACTTGCAGCGCAATCAGTGCCGCCCACACCGAAATATGCGCCGATGCCGGATAGCGCCCCGCTTCCGCAGGCCAAAGCGACAACATAGTGCCGACCCCGACCTGAAAGCCGAAGATCAGCAGGAAGATGACGAGCGTGAGCGTCGTATTCACGCGTCCCGCCATGTGCGACGGGAAATACTTCGCCGCGACCGCATAACTCAGGATGCCCGTGCCGCCGAATACGCCATACGCGGCGATGAGCGTCGCGGGCGGCAGCGGCACGCGCAGCACCATCAGCAACTGGGTGGCGACGAAAAGCACCATGCCCGCGCCGCAGAACGCGTACACCGACACGCCGCGCCGCTCGAGACTGCGCGCCGCCGCGCCGAAGCCCACCGAGCCGAACATCATCGCGAAACCGAGCACGGAGACGATCGCCGACGAATGCGCGGGCGTGAGATTCATCACGTCGATGAGATAGGGACGGATCCAGAGCGACTGCATCGCGAAGAAGACGCCCTGCGTGACGACCGGAAACGACGCGATCTTCCAGAACGCGGCGCTTCTCATGATGTGCCACGTGCCCTTGAACTGCGTGACGATGTCCGCCTGATGATGCGTATCCGCCTTGCGCGGCGCGAAGAGCGCAATCGCCGCCGCGACGACGAGCGTGAACACCGCGAGCCCGAAGCACACCTGACGCCACGTTGCGAATTGCAGCAGCGCCGACAGCGGCGATCCGACGACGACGCCGCCCAATCCGCCGACGGCCATCGTGAATCCGTTGATGAGCGGCAGGCGCCAGATCGGGAAATGCTGCGCCGACGCCTTGAACGCCGCCGCCAGACACACCGACACGCCCACGCCGATGAGCAGGCGCCCGGACATCAGCCCTGCCAGGCTATTCGAGGCCCCAAACACGCCAATGCCCGCCGCGGCGAACACGAGCATGCCGGCCGTCACACGCGCCGGCCCGAAGTGATCGAGCAGTACGCCGACAGGAATCTGCGCGGCAGCGAAGCCGATGAAGTACAGCGCCGTCAGCAGGCCGAGATCGGCGGCCGACAAGCCGAGTTCGTGCGTGATGAGCGGCGCGAAGCCGAGATTGACGCCGCGGAACACGTACGAGACGAAGTAGCCGGCGGCAAAGAGGATGAAAACGCGGAGACGAACGGTGGACGACATATGAAACGGACGCTTCATCGATTCTTTCGGATCGACAGTTTAGCGGCGTCCGCAAAAGAACACGCCGTCACCTTGGTGACGGCGTGGGTTATCGCGCCGGCAAAACCGCGTGCGTTATTTCTTCTTGCTGCTCTTCGACGTGGCAGCCGGCTTCGCGGTCTTGGCCGCGGCAGCAGGCTTTGCTGCATGCGATGCCGAAGAAGACGACACCTTCGTCACCTTCCCCGACGTATGGGCACTCGTCTTGCCGCCGCGCGATGTCTTCGGCTCAGGTACGCGCGTGCCGATCTTCGACACGCCGCCCGATGAACGGCTCGACGCCGCCACCGTCTCCACACGCGCCGGACCCGGCTCGGCCGGAACCGGTCGGCCATACGGCACATGCAGCACGACCACCTGCCCCGGCATGAACATGTCTCCGCGCGTGCGGTTCCATGCGCGCAACTGTGCCGGCGAAACGTTGTAGCGGTCTGCCAGCGTGCCGATCGACTGCTTGCGGCGCACGCGGATGACGAGCCGGCGCGTGTCGGGCACGTCGCGCTCGATTGCGAGCATCGCATTGGCCGCGACGTCGGCGCTGATGTCTTCGTCGTCATCGTCGGTGCGGGGCACGACGATCGTCGAGCCCGGCTTCAGGCGCATGCCCGCCGGAATGCGGTTGACGGACATCAGCGTGTCAGCGTCCACGCCGATTTTTTCGGCGATCGCCGCCGGACGCGCGCGCTCGGTGACGGTGTACGTCGTCCACGACGACAGCGCGCCCGAGTACGACGAAAGGTTGCGCTGAAACGACGCAGCGTTATCGAACGGCAGCAGAATCTGCGGATTGGTCGCGCCGAGAATCACCGGCTTCGAGAACGACGGATTCAGCGAGCGAAATTCTTCCACGCTCATGCCGGCAAGCTTCGCGGCCATCGTCACGTCGATGTCGCGCGCGGTCGTGACCGTCACGAAATACGGGTGATTCGGGATGTCCGGCAACGTGAGACCGTACATCTGCGGATTGCTCACGATGTTCTTCACGGCCTGCAGCTTCGGCACGTAGTTGCGCGTCTCGTTGGGCATGCGCAGGCTTTCGTAGTCGGTCGGCAAGCCCGCCGCTTCGTTGCGCGCGATCGCGCGCTGCACGTTGCCCTCGCCCCAGTTGTATGCGGCGAGCGCGAGATGCCAGTCGCCGAACATGTCGTGCAGACGCGAAAGGTAGTCGAGCGCGGCAGACGTCGACGCGAGCACGTCGCGGCGCTCGTCCTGCCACATGTTCTGCTTGAGGTTGTAATCGCGGCCGGTGCCCGGCATGAACTGCCACATGCCCGCGGCCTTCGCGACCGATAGCGCCTGCGGGCTGTATGCCGATTCGATGAACGGCAGGAGCGCGAGCTCGGTCGGCATATGCCGCTGCTCGAGTTCCTCGACGATGTGATACAGATACTTCTGCGAGCGCGTGGTCATGCGCTCGACGTAATCCGGGCGTTGCGCGTACCAGTTGACCTGCATGTCGACGAGGTCGCTTTGCAGATCGGGAATCTGGAAGCCGCCGCGGATGCGGTTCCAGAGATCGGACGAACCCGCGAGCGAAGTCACGGGCGTCTTGTCGACGTTAATGGTTTCCTTGGCTGCTGCGGTGCGGCGAATCGTGTCGGCGACTTGTTGCGGCGAAGCGTTGGAGTTGGCTGTTGCTGTAATTGGATCTGACGCCGTAGGTCCTTGGCTCGCGCACGCGGCGAGCATCAGGACGGACAGCGCGCTAAGGGTTAGTCGCATGGAGAACGTCTCTGCTTCCAAAAGATGATGCTTGGAAATTTGCAGCCGATAGTACGGAACAGCACTTAAGACGTCAATAAGAATGCGCGCAAAACCCCTGCAAAATCCTGCATCTAACGTCGATTCCAACGTTTCGGTTGAAGTTAGCCCCAAATAGGTTCGGGTTAGCGGAACTTATCCTTCCAGCCGCGCATCATTCGAAACGCTTCGAGCCGGTCCGAAACGGGCGCGCCGAATTGCGACGCAAGCGTTGCGTGGATCGCCGGGACGTCCGCACGCAGGAACGGATTCACCGTTTTTTCGTGGCCGATGGTCGTCGGCAAAGTCGGCTTGCCGGCGGCGCGCAACGCCTGCGCGTCCTCGCTCCAGCGCAGTAGCGCGGTGTTGTCCGGCTCGCACGCGCGTGCGAACTTGATGTTCGACAGCGTGTACTCGTGCGCGCAGTGAACCTGGGTGTTGTCCGGTAGCGCGGCGAGCGCGTCGAGCGAACTGAGCATCTGCTGCGGCGTGCCCTCGAAAAGACGGCCGCAGCCGCTCGCGAAGAGCGTGTCGCCGCAGAAAAGATGCGGCGTGCCGTTCGGATCGCCCGCCTGGAAATAGGCGATGTGTCCGGCCGTGTGACCCGGCACGTCGATCACGGAGAGTTCGAGCGCCGGCTTGTCGATGCGCACCCTGTCGCCGCCGGTGACGCGCTGCGTCAGATGCTCGATGCGCTCGCCAGCCGGGCCGTAGACGGGAATCCCACCCTCTGCCGTTCGGCTATCGATGAGTGCTTTCACGCCGCCGACGTGGTCGTGGTGATGGTGCGTGAGTAAAATAGCGGTCAGCCGCCAACCACGTTTGGCCAGATAGGCCTCGACGGGCGCGGCGTCGCCGGGGTCGATCACGACCGCATCGCGCGAGTCCGACACGAGCCAGATGTAGTTGTCCTCGAATGCCGGGACCGGCACGTATTCGAGTGCATCGAGTGCATCCTGGGCAGGCGATTTCTTGGCAAGCGAATTCATGGCGATCATCTATGCGGCAATCCGAACATGTCTGACCGATCGATTATAGACTGGCCCACCTGGACGAGCTCGGCGCCCGGGCGCTACGTGCTCGAATGGGAGCAGGCGCAGCTCGATCACGTCGTGTCCGACATCTTCGGCTATCACGCGCTGCAGCTCGGCATGCCGCAGCTCGACGCGCTGCGCGAAAATCGCATGACCGGGCGCGCGCTCGTGCTCGACGCCGAAAGCGCATCGAGCGCACCGTACACGCCGCCGCGCGCGACGACGCCCGGCGTGAGCGCGCTTCCCGCGGCGAGCGCGCCCGACGGCCGCAGCACCGTGTGGTGCGATCTGCTCGACCTGCCTTTCGAAGCGCAGAGCGTCGATTTGCTCGTGCTGCCGCACACACTCGAATTCTCGCCCGATCCGCACCGCCTGCTGCGCGAAGCCGAGCGCGTGCTGGTGCCCGAAGGCCGGTTGATCATCCTCGGCTTCAATTCGCTGAGTTTGTGGGGCGCGCGGCAGTCGCTCGGCAAGGTCGCGGGACGGCCGTTCGTGCCATCGGCGCACGAGATGATCGCGTTCACGCGCATCAAGGACTGGATCAAGCTGCTCGGATTCGACCTTGAACGCGGGCGCTTCGGCTGCTATCGTCCGCCGCTTGTCACGGACAAATGGCTGCAACGCTATCAATTCATGGAAGCCGCCGGCGATCGCTGGTGGCCCATCTTCGGCGCGGCGTACATGATCACGGCGGTCAAACGCGTGCGCGGCATGCGCGTCATCGGTCCGCGCAAGCTCAAAAAACCCGCGCTCGCGCCTGGCCTCGCTCCGGTCGCCGCTCCGCACACGCGCAACGAGACTCGCAAAGAGCATTGATGACTCAAGAATCCGCATCGAACAAGGTAATCGACATCTACACGGACGGCGCCTGCAAAGGCAATCCGGGACCCGGCGGCTGGGGCGCGCTGCTGCGTTTCGGCTCGCTGGAGAAGGAGCTGTTCGGCGGCGAAGCCGCGACCACCAACAACCGCATGGAACTGATGGCCGTGATCTCCGCGCTCGAGGCGTTGAAACGTCCGTGTCACGCGATCATCCACACCGATTCGCAATACGTGCAGAAAGGCATCAGCGAATGGATTCACGGCTGGAAGAAAAAGAACTGGATGACGGCCGCGAAGACGCCCGTCAAGAACGCCGATCTCTGGAAGCGCCTCGACGAACTCGTCGCGCGGCATGAGATCGAATGGCGCTGGGTCAAGGGCCACGCCGGACATCCCGAAAACGAACGCGCCGATGCGCTCGCCAATCGCGGCGTGACATCGCTTGCGGACAACTGAACGAAACGCACGCCAACTTATGCGCCAACTGATACTAGACACCGAAACCACCGGCCTGAACGCGAGGACGGGCGACCGGATCATCGAAATCGGCTGCGTCGAGCTGGTCAACCGCCGGCTGACGGGCAACAACCTGCACCTCTACGTGAACCCGGAGCGCGACAGCGATCCCGGCGCGCTCGCCGTGCACGGCCTCACCACCGAATTCCTGAGCGACAAGCCGAAGTTCGCGGAGATCGCCGCGCAACTTCGCGACTTCATCGCGGGCGCGGAGTTGATCATCCACAACGCGCCCTTCGACGTCGGCTTTCTCGATATGGAATTCGCGCTGCTCGGGCTGCCGAAAATCGCCGAGACGTGCGCGGGCGTGATCGACTCGCTCGCGCAAGCCAAGCAGATGTTCCCCGGCAAGCGCAACTCGCTGGATGCGCTGTGCGATCGTTTCGGCATCAGCAACGCGCATCGCACGCTGCATGGCGCGCTGCTCGACTCGGAGCTGCTCGCCGAGGTCTATCTCGCGATGACGCGCGGCCAGGAAAGCCTCGTCATCGACATGCTCGGCGATCAGCCTGCGTCGGGCTCGGTTTCGACGTCGCGCATCGCGTTCGACGATCTCGATCTGCCGGTGATCGCCGCGAGCGCCGACGAACTCGCCGCGCACGAAGCCCTGCTGAGCGATCTCGACAAGGCGATGAAAGGCACGAGCGTCTGGCGCACGGAACCGGCTCCCGCCGAAGGGGAAGCCGTTCCTGCGTAATTTTTTCGAATTTGCTTAACGAAGCACTAGACGAAATCAAAAACGCCTGACATAATCTCGTCTCTCTTCGGGTGGTTAGCTCAGCGGTAGAGCACTGCCTTCACACGGCAGGGGTCACTGGTTCGATCCCAGTACTACCCACCAGAATTCTGGTGTTGGTAAAGACAAGCACCGAAGATCAAAAGGCTCAAGTCTCACGACTTGGGCCTTTTTCATTTTCAGCCGGTGAAACGGGCATCACGACGCCCACACGCCGCGCGCCATGCCGCTCGCGGCGATCACCATCAACATGACGAGTCCGGCTTCGAGATCGCTCAGCCATGCGAAGCGTCGCGCCCGCGTGAGATCGATCGGCCCGCCCTGCGCGAGCGCGATGCGCCAGCGGATCAGCGCCAGCATCGGTGAGACTTCGATCAGCAGAATCACGACGAGCGCCGTCATCTTCAGATGGAAAAGCGGCTCGTGCAGATAGAACGCGCCGCCCTTTTCGAATCCGCCGAACGCGCGCGTCACGCCCGTGACGATCAGCACGATCGCCGTAACGCCCCACACGGAATCCGAACGAAAGACGTCACGCAGGCGCAGTTCGTTCGCCTGAATGGATTCCGCGGGATCGAGACGCCGCAACGCGCGGGCGCGCGCGAGCACCGAGCCGAGCGCGAAACCGAAAGCAAGAAGATGAAGCGCGGCCAGCAACCAACGTATCAGCATCCTTTCCTCCCTGAAGAGACAGGAACGACGTGTACGGCAATTTCGGCTAGATCAGACCTGACGCAGCGTCGCATCGAGCGCGCGCGCCGCGTTGCGGTCGCCTTCGCTCGCGAGCGGCGCGCGGAACACGGTGGTGCGATTGTGCCCGGCCGCGGCCGGCGAGTCCCACAACAATTCGACTTTCGGCCGGCGCGCGAACAGGCCGTGCCGCACTTCCCCGCTCGCGCGGATAGCAGGCGCGGCGGGCTCGGTCGCCGGCGCGAGCATGCTCGTCGACGGCGACGTCTCCGCCGGCTCCGGCCATTTCACCGACAGCTCGCGCGCGTCGTACTGGCCGAGCTTGCGGCTTTCCGCCCATACGACGGCGGTACGCGTGACGGGATCGAGCAAGAGCGCATAGCGCCCGATCGCGAAGCGCCGCGCCGCGATATTCGTGCGCCAGAGCGCGCGCGGACGGCAGATCCACATGACGATGGCATAAAGCGCCGGCCCGACGAGCAGCCAGCCGTTGGTCTCGGCGAGCGCCTGCGTGAAGCGCCGCCATCCGGAACTCCAGACGAACGCGCCGACGGAAAACATCGCGAAGCCGAAAGCGAGCAGCGCAATGAAGCGCAACGCCTGCCGCAGCCATTGCGGCAGCGGATGCAGCGGCCGCTCCGTGCGCGCCTTCGCGCCCGGCAGCACGATCAGAAGAAAGATCAGGACGAGGTTCACGCACGCCCACGGCGACGACGTCATCGCGCGCAGCGAGGACAGATAGCCCATCTCGGACATCGAGAACGCCCAGCGCGCCGCGAGCACCAGCCCGATGGCGCGCAATGCGAACACAGTGCCGGCGCCCGGCGCCGGGTTCGCGCTGATTTGCTTGGGTCTCGCCAAAAGAAACGCTCCTGTCCACGTGCGATGCATGCCGCTCCGCGCATCGCGAAGCCCGGTCATTATAGGGAGATTACGGATGTCGTCAGAGGTTTCACATCTGCAGCGCGGTCTGTCGCGCGAAAGGCATGCCTGAATGTGCTATTACGACAACGCCCCGCGTGCCTTGAGGCACGCGGGGCGTCGTTTTTCAACTCATGCCGCGGCGAAGCGGCAAGACTTGCTTAGCTCGCGTTGACTTCGCGCAGAACCGTGCGGCGCTTCTGGCGCAGCAGTTCTTCATACACGTTGACGTAGTTCGCGGCCATGACCTTCGACGAGAAACGCTGCTCGAACGCGGCGCGAACCTTTTCGCGGGGCAGTTGATCGAGGCGCTTCACGGCGGCAATCGCCGAAAGTTCATCTTCGACGACGAAGCCCGACACGCCGTTCTCGATCACTTCCGGCACCGAGCCGCGGTTGAACGCGATCACCGGCGTACCGCAGGCCATTGCTTCGATCATCACGAGGCCGAAGGGCTCCGGCCAGTCGATCGGGAACAGCAGCGCGTGGGCGTTGCCGAGGAACTCGGTCTTCTCCGCTTCGCTGATTTCGCCGATGTACTCGACGTGCGGCAGCGCGAAGAGCGGCTTGATCTCTTCTTCGTAGTAGGCGCGGTCGGCCTTGTCGAGCTTCGCCGCGATCTTGATCTTCATGCCCGCCGCCTGCGCGATGCGGATCGCGCGGTCGACGCGCTTTTCCGGCGAGATGCGGCCGAGAAACGCGAGATAGCCGGGCTTGACGTTCGGGATCGGCTTCAACAGGTTTTCCGGCAGACCGTGATACACCGTCGAGAGCCAGTGCGCCTGCGGCAGCGGCTGACGCTGGTTGTCCGAGATCGAGATGACCGGCACGTCGTTGAACGTGTTGAAGATCGGCTGCAGTTCGGGCAGATCGAGACGGCCGTGCATCGTCGTCAGGAACGGCACCGGCTGGCGCGCGAACAGCGAGAACGGGTAATAGTCGATGTGGAAATGCAGCACGTCGAACTCGTCGGCGCGGCGGCGGACTTCTTCGAGCAGCAGCATATGCGGCGCCATCGTGTCGCGGATCGTCGGGTCGAGGCGCAGCGCCTGCGGCCAGAACGCCTCGAGCTTCGCGGACGTCTGCGAATCGCCGCTCGCGAAGAGCGTGACGTCGTGTCCAGCATCCACGAGTGCCTCGGTCAGATAAGACACCACGCGTTCCGTGCCGCCATACAGCTTCGGCGGAACAGCCTCGTGGAGGGGCGCGATTTGAGCGATTCGCATGTCGTGAAACTCCTAATAAAGAATCAGGCAAGTACTGCTGTCATGTTGACGTTGGAAAGCGAATCGCTCGGCTCGGGCGAAGCTTTCCGCGGCGCGGCGGCCGCGGCGCAAAGGCTGATGCTCGAGTGAAAAAGCGGGGTCGCTGATCACCGGTTCGTCGCGCAGGCGATTCGATCTAGCAATTGCGGTTCCATATCTCAAAATCGCCGCGCGCCAGCAATTAACGCGTATCTGCTGCGGCGGTTGACGCGAACTTGCAAAAACCTGTCGATGGCCTAAGGGCAAACCCGGATCGGATTATGGAGTTTTTTCCAGAGCGGCGCCGGCAGTCATTTCAACTTATTTACCTTGTTACAAGGGGGATACACTTTGCAAACCACTGTTTATTAAGGTTGTTCTACATTTGAGCACGGGCTTTGACGATGCCCGGGCGGCAGCACGCACTCCGCGCCGTCTGACCCGCCGCGTAGGCCGGATTGCGGCATCGGTTCCGTTATCGGGCGCGACACGTGCTTTTGTGTTCGCTGGCGCGATTGGCGCAGATCCTTCAGACGAGCGTTCCATCGCAAAAAGTCGTGCAATGTGCTTACAATGCGCGCCCATGCCGTCAGCCGCGCTCGGCGGCCGAAAGGCTGAGGCGACGCCCGATTTTTTGCCGTGGATGATGTTCGGATGGCCACACGCGCCGAGCGTCACATGCCCGAAGTCGCGATGCCGCAGCGCGATACTGGCTACAATTCAGTGATGGAGACGGCGCAGCGTCGCCTCGCTTGACGTCAGTCGCGCCGGATCGGGCGACGCATCGCATGCCGGCAGTCGCATCTCGTACCGCGCATGGCACTGCCCGAAGGCGCAACACACGCTCAACCGCTCTACGACCAAAAAAGACCATTGGACCAACTCACCGTTTCCCAGCGTAACGCGCACAACGCGAAGCTTTCGAGCTACGCGCATCGGCCGCTCGCGTTCCTGATGCGCTACATCCGCCGTCACCCCGTCGCGCATGCCATCGTGCTCTTCAGCGTGTTCGCCGCGGTCGGTTGCGCCCTCGCCTCGCAGTACGCGATCAAGCATCTGATCGACGTCCTCGGACAAGGCCGCGGGCATCCCGGCCCGCTGTGGGGCGCGTTCATGATCCTGGTCGGGCTGATCGCCGCCGACAACCTGCTGTGGCGGGTCGGCGGCTGGGTCGGCGCGCACGTCTTCGTGATCGTTACCGGCGACTTGCGCAAGGACCTCTTCTCGTATCTGTCCGGCCACTCGCCGACGTACTTCTCCGAGAAGCAGCCAGGCATGCTCGCGAGCCGGATCACGGCGACGTCGAACGCGATCTACACCTCCGAGAACGTGATGGCGTGGAACGTCCTGCCGCCGTGCATCGCGGTGCTGGGCGCGATCGTGATGATCGTCTCCGTCAATCCGCTGATGGCCGCCGGTCTCATGACCGCATCGCTGATCCTCGCGCTGATCCTGTACCGGCTCGCGAAGCGCGGCTCGGCGCGGCATCACAGTTTCGCGTCGAAGGCGGCGTCGGTGGATGGCGAGCTCGTCGACGTGATCGGCAACATGGCGCTCGTGCGCGCGTTCGGCATGACGTTCCGCGAGCAGAAGCGTTTCGGCTCGACCGTCAAGGCCGAAATGGTCGCGCGTCAGCAGAGTCTGCTGTACCTCGAAAAGCTGCGCCTGTTCCACGCGGTCGTCACGGCGATCCTTTCCGCAGGCCTGCTCGGCTGGGCGCTGTGGCTGTGGTCGCAAGGCCGCGCGACGTCGGGCGATATCGTGCTCGTCAGCTCGCTCGGTTTCACGATCCTGCACGGCACGCGCGACTTGGCCGTGGCGCTCGTCGATGTGACGCAACACGTCGCGCGTCTCGCCGAAGCCGTGCAGACGCTGCTGGAGCCGCACGGCATGCCGGACCGCTCGGACGCGACGGAACTCGTGCCGCAAGGCGGGCGCGTCGATTTCGAGGGCGTGACGTTCGCCTATCCGCGCCGCCGTCCGATTCTCGACAATTTTTATCTGCATATCGAGCCGGGACAGCGCGTCGGGCTGATCGGCAAGTCGGGCGCGGGCAAATCGACCGTGCTCGCGCTGCTGCAACGCTTCTACGAGCCGCAAAAGGGCAGCATCAAGATCGACGGCCAGGATATCAGCGCGATCACGCAGGACAGCCTGCGCCACGCGATCGCGCTCGTGCCGCAGGATATTTCGCTGTTCCATCGCACCGTGTTCGAGAACATCGCGTACGGACGTCCGGATGCGAGCCGCGAGGAAGTGCTCGCCGCCGCCCGCGAGGCGCGCTGCACGGACTTCATCGAGGCGATGCCGGAAGGATTCGACACGATCGTCGGCGACCGCGGCGTGAAGCTGTCGGGCGGTCAACGTCAGCGCATCGCGATCGCGCGCGCGATTCTGAAGAACGCGCCGATTCTGCTGCTCGACGAAGCGACGTCGGCGCTCGACAGCGCATCGGAAGAAGCGATTCAGCAGGCGCTCGACCGGCTGATGGTCGGCCGCACCGTGATCGCGATCGCGCACCGTCTGTCGACGCTGCAGAACTTCGACCGCATCATCGTGATGAGCGCGGGCAAGGTCATCGACGACGGCCCGCCGCAGGAATTGCGCGAGCGGCCGGGGCTGTATCGCGAGTTGCTGGCGAAGCAGCACGGCAAGGTGCCGTCGATCGTCGCGACGCCGCACAAGCAGCCGGCGTAAGCGTCATCAAGCAAAAAGGCCGCGTTTCCAAAGGAACGCGGCCTTTTTCACGTCTTGAGGTCGCGCAGAAAGTTGTCGCGCCACACCGAGACGTTGTTGTCGCGCAATTGCGCCATCATCTCTTCGTAGCGCGCTTTTCGCTCGTTCAAAGGCATGCTGAGCGCGATGGCGAGTGCATCGGCCATGCCATCGATATCGAGCGGATTGACGATGAGCGCGGCCGTCAGCTCGCGCGCCGCGCCGGCGAATTGCGACAGCACGAGCACGCCGGGATCGTCCGGATTCTGCGCCGACACATATTCCTTCGCGACGAGATTCATGCCGTCGCGCAACGGCGTGACGAGACCCACGTGCGCCTCGCGGAACAGCGCGGCGAGCACCGGCCGCTCGTACTGACGATGGATATAGCGAATCGGCGTCCAGTCGAGTTCGGCGTATCGCCCGTTGATGCGGCCCGATTCCGCTTCGAGCTGCAAGCGGATGTCGCGATAGGCATCGACATCGGAGCGGGTCGGCGGCGCGATCTGCAGGAACGACACGTTGTTGCGCTGCTGCGGATCGTGTTCGATCAGCCGCTCGAACGCGCGAAAACGCTCGACGAGCCCTTTCGAATAATCGAGACGATCGACGCTCATCACGAGCTTGCGATGATGCAGCGTCGACTTGACGATTTCCACGTCGCGTCCGCGCTCGCCGTCTTTCGCGAGCGCGGCGATTTCATCCGGATAGACGCCGATCGGATACGCCGCCGCACGCAGCGTCTGACCGAACGCGCGAATCGCGACCGGCTTCGCGCCGTCGCGCTGCAACGCGCCGCCCGCTTCTGTTTCGATGTAATCGCAGAACGCGCGCAGGTCCGGCTCCGTCTGAAAACCGAGCAAATCGAACGCGCACAGCGCCTCGACCAGTTCGCGATGACGCGGCACGCTCAGCAGAATCTGCGACGCCGGAAACGGAATGTGCAGAAAGAAGCCGATGCGATTCTTCACGCCCAATGCGCGCAGCGCCTGCGCGAACGGAATCAGGTGATAGTCGTGCACCCAGATCACGTCGTCGGGCTTGAGCAGCGGCGCGAGCTGCGCCGCGAGCCAGCGATTCACGCGGCAATAGCCGTCGTATTCGTGCCGGTCGAACTCGATCAGGTCCGGCCGATAGTGAAACGCGGGCCAGAGCGTCGCATTCGAGAAGCCGCGATAGTACTGGTCGTAATCGCGCCGCACGAGTCCGATGGTCGCGAACGTCACCGGTCCGTGCTCTTCGAGCTTGATGTCGTCAGGTGCGGACGTGAGCACGTCCCCGCTCCAGCCGAACCACATGCCGCCGGTTTCCTTGAGCGCGTCGTAGACGCCGACCGCAAGCCCGCCCGCCGCGGGCCCGCCTTCGGAAATCGGCGCGACGCGATTCGAAACGATGATCAGCCGGCTCACGCGTGCTTCCCCGCCGTGCCCGCGATTACTTGCAGCCAGTCGAGCAGCAACTCGACCGATTCGATGCGCGCGCGCGCAACCGTATCGCCGGGGCCGACCTTGATCGACAGGCCATCGAACTCGTTCACGACCGCGAAACCTTTTTCATCGGTGAGATCGTCGCCGATAAACACCGGCTTGCGCCCCGTGAACGGCGGCTCGCCCATGTACGCGCGCACCGCGCGGCCCTTGTCGACGTCCTTCGGCTTGATCTCGTAGACCATCTTGCCCGGCTGCAGCACGTAGGCATCGGCATATTCCGCGACGAGCTTTTGCGTCGCCGCGCGCGCCGCCGGCTCGCGGTCGGGCGCATTGCGGTAATGCAGCGCGAGCGCCGCGCCCTTGATTTCGAGCAGCATGCCCGGATTCGCGCTGACGACTTTCTCGAGCGCGTGCTCCATGCGCAAGAGCCGCTCGTCGTTGAAGCCGATGCGCTGCACATCGCCGTTCGAATCGCGCCGTTCCGCGCCGTGCATGCCCGCGACGGGCAGATCGTCCATCTGCAGGAACGAATCGATATTGTCGATGCCGCGCCCCGATACGACCGCGACCGCGCCGTTGGTCGCGCGTCTCAACGCGGCGAGGATGTCGGGCACCGAGCGCGGCACGAAGATGCCATCGGGCGTCGAGGCGAGTTCGACGAGCGTGCCGTCGAAATCGAAGAAAAAGGCGGTCTCGGCAAGAGACAGGGAATCGGGAAGAATTTGCATCGATCTTTGGCCTGTGGTTTGCCTGTGATGTGGCGCGCGGTCCGTTTTGGACGACGCAATGCGTGCGAATCTTACCGCGCGAAGGCTTTCAATTCAGAAAGCTCCGAACTTTCAGCTTTCGACGTGCGGCCTTTCAGCGCGCTGGAACCATGCGGCAAATCGTCTCAAAAATAGTCCGATAGCGACATGATGCGCTGGAGACGCGTGAAAGGCGTGTATTTTGCGACGAAGTTCAAATCGAATCATCCTGCAACGCCATTCCCGATGCACGCTTCGTTCCTCGAATTCCCCGCGCGGCGTCTCGTCGCCCTTCTCTCGCTGTGCGCCCTCGCCGCCTGTTCGAAGCCCGCCGAGCCGTGGCATCTGACGGATGTATCGGGCCATCTGCCGGATCTCGACTTCTCGCTCATCGACGATGGCGGCGCGAGCGTCACCGGACGATCCTTCGCCGGGAAGACGACGCTCGTCTACTTCGGGTACACGCATTGCCCCGATGTCTGCCCGGAAACGATGGCGCGCCTGATGCAAGTGCTGCAACGCGTTGGGCCGGATGCGGACGAGACGCGCATCGTCTTCGTTTCGGTCGACCCGGCGCGCGACACGCCCGCGCTTTTGCGCTCCTACGTGCGCGCCTTCGACGACAAACACGCGGTCGGCCTGACCGGCACGGATCGCGCGATCGAGAAAGTCGCGCAGCGTTATCGCGTCGCGTATCAGATGGAAAAGCGCGATCCGGACGGCGCGTATGAAGTCACGCACAGTTCGGCCGTCTATATCTTCGATGCCGCCGGTCACGCGCGCCTGCTCGCGACCGATCACGATTCGATCGACGCCATCGCGGCCGATCTGAAGCGCGTGATCCACGCAAAGGACGCCTGACGATGAGCACGCTGCTTTACTGGCTCGATCCGTGGGAGCCGTCGCCGACGGTCGTGATCGCGGTGCTCGTCGCGGGGATTCTGTTCGCGCGCGGGGCGCGGCATGCGCGCGTGTCGGTGTCGCGGCGCATCGCGTTCTGGTTCGGCCTCGTTGCGCTTTACGTGGCGCTGCACACGCGGCTCGATTACTTCTTCGAGCACGAATTCTTCATGCATCGATTGCAGCATCTCGTGCTGCATCATCTCGGTCCGTTTCTGATCGCGCTGTCGTATCCGGGCGCGGCGCTGCGTGCGGGCATTCCGTTCGGATGGCGGCAGCGCTGGTTGCGTCCGGCCGCGCAAACGCGCATTGCGCGCGTCTTTTGCGATGTCGTGTTCAATCCCGTGATCGCCGTCGCGCTGTTCGTCGGGCTGATCTATTTCTGGCTGCTGTCGCCGATCCACTTCAAGGCGATGCTCGATTACCGGCTCTATCGCGTAATGAACTGGAGCATGGTGATCGACGGCCTGTTGTTCTGGTGGCTCATTCTCGACCCGCGGCCCGCGCCGCCCGCGCGCCTCGCGCCCGGCAGACGGATTCTCGTCGTGATCGCCGCGATTCCGCCGCAGATCATTCTCGGCGCGTACATCTTCTTCACGCCGCACGAGCTGTATCCGATCTATTCGATTTGCGGCCGCGCGTTCACCTGGATCACGCCGATGCGCGATCAGCAGATCGGCGGCCTGTTGCTGTGGATTCCCGGATCGATGATGAGCGTGATCGGCGCGCTGATTGCGCTGCGTCACTGGCTGCGGCTGTCGGCGCGCTCGCGGCTCATCAAGGAACGCAGCGTCGCGATCGCGGCGCCCGTCAACGTCAGCGCGTCATGAAGGAAAACCGGGACGGCGCATCCAGACGTGCGGAATGCCGTCTTCGTCATGCACACCCGACGACGGCACGAAGCCGAACGCGCCGTAGAAGCGCTGCAAGTGCGCCTGTGCGTGAAGGCTGACCGGCTGATCGGGCCATTGCTTCAGGATCTGCTCGAGCGCGCGTTCGAGCATCGCGTTGCCGAGCTTCAGGCCGCGAAACTTCGCGGTCGTCAGCACGCGGCCGATGCGCACGTCCTTCTCGCCCTCGTCCGGATGACCCGGCAACAGCACGCGCAGATAACCCGCGAGCGCCGGGCGCTTCTCGCCTTCGCCATATGCGAGAAGATGCCACGCGTCGACATCGAGGCCGTCGATATCGCCATACACGCAATTCTGCTCGACGACGAACACGGCGCTACGGGCCGCGAGCATGTCGTAGACCTCGGTCGTCGACAGATCGTCGAAGCGCTTCCAGCGCCATTCGAGTTGGGAGAGTGAGTCGGTCATTGGAGTAGGTGTGGCAGAAACGTTGCAATTATGCCGTGCCGCCACGGGACGCAGAATCGGTGGCTACCGGCGTTCCGAAAAAGAAAAAGCCCTGACGGATCAGGGCTTTTCAAGTGGAGGCGCGGACCGGAGTCGAACCGGTCTAAACGGCTTTGCAGGCCGCTGCATAACCGCTTTGCTACCGCGCCACAAGCGGTTCTGGTGCCACCGGCAATTGACCGGCTGAGCCACCAAACAAAAAGGGAAGCTTGGCTTCCCCTTTGACTGGAGCGGGAGACGAGTCTCGAACTCGCGACCTCAACCTTGGCAAGGTTGCGCTCTACCAACTGAGCTACTCCCGCGTGTTACTGCTTTGTTTCACTGCTTTCTTTTACTCTTGCTTCGCTTGCTGCGTCGCGTCGTGCATCAGAGAAACGAGATTATGTAGAAGCCAAAGAAGGCTGTCAACTGTTTTGTGAGAGGATTTTTTCGCTTCGACGCAATTTTTGCAATGAGCGCGTTTTCCGCCTCAAAGCATGCCGCCGCGCTCGCGAATCTGCGGCCACGCGAGCTTCATGTAGTAGAGCATCGACCAGACGGTGAGGAACGCGGCGACGTAGATGAGCCACAGGCCCCACACGCGCGTGTCGATGATCCATTGGGTGCCGGCGATCTTCAGCGGCCCGTAGAACAGCAGCATCGGGATCGCGACCATCTGGCACACGGTCTTGAACTTGCCGAGCTGATTCACCGCGACGCTCTTCGATGCGCCGATCTGCGCCATCCATTCGCGCAGCGCGGAAATCGTGATTTCGCGTCCAACGATGATGAGCGCGATCACCGCATTGAGCCGCGACAGTTGCACGAGCACGAGCAGCGCGGCGGTGACCATCAGCTTGTCGGCAACGGGATCGAGGAACGCGCCGAACGACGACGTCTGATTGAGCTTGCGCGCGAGAAAGCCGTCGAACCAATCGGTGAGTGCGGCGAGCACGAAGATGACCATGCCGAGCAGGTTGCGATGCTCCGGGCTCATCATCATGTCCGGCAGATAGAACACGCCCACGACGAGCGGAATCAGCACGATTCGCAGCCACGTCAGGAAGATCGGTAGATTGAACGGCATGGGCGAAAGCGGTTGAGGGACATGTAAGGAAGCCGCCATTGTGCCGCGTCGATCCGGCGCTCACAAGGCGGCGCACCGCTGTGGCGCGCCGCGCGGCCGGCTTTGCGGCTCAATGCAACTGACGATAAATCTGCTGCGCGAGCGCGAGCGAAATGCCTTCGACGCTCGCCAGGTCCTCGACGCTCGCCGCCTGCACGCCGCGCAATCCGCCAAAACGCGACAGGAGCCGCTGACGCCGTTTCGCGCCGACGCCTTCCAGTTCCTCCAGCCGCGAAGTCTGGCGCGCCTTTGCCCGCTTCGCGCGCATCCCGGTGATGGCGAAGCGGTGCGCCTCGTCGCGGATCTGCGCGACGAGCATCAGCGCCGCGCTTTCCTTGCCGAGTTCGAGCGCGGCGCGGCCGTCGGCGAACACGAGCGTCTCCAGGCCGACCTTGCGCCCTTCTCCTTTCGCTACGCCTACCAGCATGCCGTGATCCAGACCCAGCTCGGAGAACACCTGCCGCGCGATTTCCACCTGGCCCTTGCCGCCGTCGATCAGCACGATGTTCGGCAGCGTGCCGCCCGCCGCGACCGGTTCGGCGCCATCGGGCGTGACGTTGGGATCGGCGGCATCGTCGGGTTGCAGAGTCGCGGCTTCATCGTTGGCGTTCGCGGCGGCCTGCGCGACCATCTTCTCGTATCGGCGCGTGAGCACCTGCCGCATCGCGGCGTAATCGTCGCCCGGCGTGATGCCGGTGATGTTGTAGCGCCGGTATTCGCCCGACTGCATCTTGTGATGGTGATACACGACGCACGATGCCTGCGTCGCCTCGCCCATCGTATGGCTGATGTCGAAGCACTCGATGCGCAGTTGCGCGAGATCGTCCATCTCCATGGACAGCGTGTCCGCGAGTGCGCGCGTGCGCGCCTGCTGCGAACCCTGTTCCGACAATAGGCGCGCGAGCGCGAGCTTGGCGTTGTTCTCGGCCATCGAGAGCCACGCGCGCTTTTGCCCTTGCGGCTGACGCAGCAGCGTGACCTTGTGCCCCGCCTGCTCGATCAGCAGATCGACGAGCTCGCGGCTCGACGGCGCATGACTCACGACGAGCACCGGCGGCACGCGATTGCCGATGTAATGCTGCGCCATGAAGGCTTCCAGCACTTCGGATTCCAGCGAGCTTTCGCGTGGCTCTTCGGACTCGGTTTCGGTTTCCGTTTCGGTGGGCGCATCTACCGTTTCGTTGGCATCCGCAAGCTCGTCTTCGTCGCCGAGCGCCATCGCGCTTTCGACGTGCGCCGGGAAATACGCCTTGTCGCCCAGATGCCGGCCGCCGCGCACCATCGCGAGATTCACGCACACCTTGCCCCCGAGCGCGACGACCGCGAGGATATCGACATCGCTCTCGCCACCGACTTCGATCGCCTGCTGATGCAGCACGGTCGACAGCGAGCTCATCTGATTGCGCACCGCCGCGGCCTGTTCGAACTTGAGATCCGCGGCGAACGCGTGCATCTTCTGCTCGAGCTCCTTCATCACCTCGCCCTGACGCCCGAGCAAAAAGCGCGACGCATTCGACACGTCGCGCGCGTAATCCTCTTCGTTGATCAAGCCGGTGCACGGCGCGGTGCAGCGCCCGATCTGATGCAGCAAACACGGCCGCGTGCGGTTGTTGAACACCGAGTCCTCGCAGGTGCGCAACTGGAAGACGCGCTGCAGGATCTGGATGCTCTCGCGCACCGCCCACGCGCTCGGAAACGGGCCGAAATACTGGTTCTTCTTGTCGACCGCGCCGCGGTAATACGCCATGCGCGGAAACTTGTGGCCGGTGAGCTTGAGAAACGGATACGACTTGTCGTCGCGAAAAAGGATGTTGTAGCGCGGCGCGAGCGCCTTGATCAGATTGTTTTCGAGCAGCAGCGCTTCGGCTTCCGAGCGCGTGACGGTCGTCTCGATCTTGCGGATGCGCGTGACCATCATCGCGATGCGCGGCGAATGCAGCGTCTTCGTGAAGTAGCTCGACACGCGTTTCTTCAGATTGCGCGCCTTGCCGACGTAGAGAACGTTGCCGTCGCCGTCGTAGTAGCGGTACACGCCGGGCAGATGCGGCAATTGCGCGAGCGTCGTTTTCGGGTCGAAATCCGGTTGGAGGGCGTCGGTGTCAGTCATGCAGCAAGGGGACGAAAGGCATCGGCACGACGGTGAGCCGTGCCTGGAGCGTTATCTTAGAATCGCCAGTTTAGAACATTAAACCGCGCGCCTTCGTCCTCATGACTACCCTTGCCGCCAATCAGGAACTCGCCTGCGACATCTTCTGCGCGGTCGTCGACAATTTCGGCGACATCGGCGTGTGCTGGCGTCTCGCGCGGCAGTTGCACGCGGAGCACGGCTGGCGCGTGCGTCTTTTCGTCGACGATCTGACGGTCTTTCACGCGCTCTGCCCCGACGTCGATGCGACGCTGCCGCGCCAGGAGGCGATGGGCATCGCGATCGAGCACTGGCGCGAGCCTGCGCATGCGGGCGACACGCTCGCCATCGCCGATGTCGTGATCGAGGCGTTCGCGTGCGAATTGCCGCATGCGTACATCGCCGCGATGGCACGCCGCGATCCGAAGCCGGTCTGGATCAATCTCGAATATCTGAGTGGCGAGGATTGGGTCGCCGATTTCCACATGCGCCCGTCGCCGCATCCGCGCTATCCGCTCGACAAGAGCTTCTTCTTTCCCGGGCTCGGCAAGGGCACGGGCGGCGTGCTGAAGGAACGCGATCTCGACGCGCGCCGCGAGCGCTTCGATGCGAACGCGTGGTGGCGCGAGCGCGTCGGGATCGAGCGGCCGGGCGGCGAACATACGGTCGTGTCGCTGTTCGCATATGAGAATCCGGCTGTCGACGCGCTCCTCGCGCAATGGCGCGACGGCGATGCGCCCGTCGTGCTGCTCGTTCCCGAAGGCCGCATCTCGGGCGCGGTCGCACGCTTTTTCGACGTGCCGAACTTCATCGCCGGCACGACGGCGCGCGCCGGCGCGCTGGAGGCGCACGCGCTCGGCTTCGTCGAGCAAACGCGTTTCGACGAACTGCTCTGGGCCGCCGACATCAACTTCGTGCGCGGCGAGGATTCCTTCGTGCGCGCGCAATGGGCGATGAAGCCCTTCGTCTGGCACATCTACCCGCAAGCCGACGACGCCCATCTGCCCAAGCTCGACGCCGCGCTCGCGCATTACACGCGCACGCTCGATCCGTCCGCGCGCGAGGCGGCCGCACGCTTCTGGCACGCGTGGAATGGCGTGGGCGTTCCCGACTGGGCGGACTTTTGGGCGCATCGGCG
Source organism: Caballeronia sp. AZ1_KS37 (assembly GCF_023631165.1). Classification (NCBI taxonomy): domain Bacteria; kingdom Pseudomonadati; phylum Pseudomonadota; class Betaproteobacteria; order Burkholderiales; family Burkholderiaceae; genus Caballeronia; species Caballeronia sp. AZ1_KS37. The sequence continues at coordinate 39,818 of NZ_JALQDP010000013.1, forward strand.
AGAATGGGAGCGCCGCGCCGTGAAGTGGGCGAAGGAACTCGCGGGCATCGGCGATCTGGCCGGCAATCTCGCCGCGCATGTGGCCTCGCGAATCAGCAGATGAAACTCGCGCTGACGCGTTTCAGGAGCGCCAATCGACTGGCCAAACAAGCAAAAACTCAGTTAAAATAAGCGGTTATCCGAGGAAGCAAGGCGCAGTTCGTCCAGTTTTGCGCCGCGAAGATCGAGCCATTTGCTCAAGCCGTTCGCGGCAGATCCCTCGTTCGCCCGAACACTCGCACGGCGGCGGCATAAAACCGAGGCACCGCCGCCGCCGGATCGATTCATTTCAGGCATTCAAGCCAAATCCATTCGTACAGGACCCAGTTTTATGAAGACCGCACAAGAACTCCGCGTCGGCAACGTCGTCATGATCGGCAACGATGCCATGGTCGTGCAGCGCGCCGAGTACAACAAGTCGGGCCGCAACGCCGCGGTCGTGAAGATGAAGTTCAAGAACCTGCTGACGGCAGCGGGCATGGAAACCGTCTACAAGGCTGACGACAAGTTCGACGTCGTCGTGCTCGATCGCAAGGAAGTGACGTACTCGTACTTCGCCGATCCGATGTACGTCTTCATGGACGCCGACTACAACCAGTTCGAAGTCGAAGCCGAAATGATGGGCGACGCGCTCAACTACCTCGAAGACGGCATGGCGTGCGAAGTCGTGTTCTACAACGAAAAGGCCATCTCGGTCGAACTGCCGACCACGCTGGTTCGGGAGATCGTCTACACGGAACCGGCCGTCAAGGGCGATACGTCGTCGGGCAAGGTGCTGAAGACCGCCAAGCTGAACACCGGCTTCGAACTGCAAGTGCCGCTCTTCTGCAACATCGGCGACAAGATCGAAATCGACACCCGCACGAATGAATATCGCAGCCGCGCGTAAGCCTTACGCCGCTGTGTCGTAAGGCGAACGGCCGGTGCAGCGCACCGCCCGATCGGTTCAAAAAAGCGCCCCATCGCGGGCGCTTTTTCTTTTGCATGAATTTTTTGACAATTTCAGGCAAACTTTACCGGTCGCGCCCCGACACGCTCCACCGCCGATTCCCCCAGCCGCCCGCGCTGGCCCCGCGTGCGCGACGTACATCGGAAAAATCAACTGCCTGGCACGGTTTCTGCTCGGTCAACCAGATCAAGATTTCCAAGCCGACATGCAAAGCACGCCTTTCATCCGGAGCAGGTTTCTGATCGTCGCGGCGCTCGCATTGCCCGCCTTTGCTCTCATCGCCGGCTGCAAGTCGAGTCCGGCGACATCGGCGAATGCGAACACCGGCGGCGAAATCGCAACCGACGACGCTGCGCTCGCCGCTCGCGTGAAAGCCGCGCTCGCCGCCGATCCGCAGTTGAAGCCATTGCCGGTGAGCGTCGCGACGTATCGCGGCGTCGTGCAGTTGTCGGGATACGCAGATTCGGAGGTGCAGATTCAGAAAGCGCTGGCCGTGGCGCGCAGTGTCCCGGGCGTGCAGTCGGTCAGCAACGAACTGCATCTCAGACCGCAATGACGCGCTTGCAGCACAACGATGCCGAACGAGTAACGCAGGACAAAAAACCGCAGCGGGGTACGCGCCGAACGCCGGAAAGCGGCGCGGTATTCCGCCCACGACACGCCCGATCCCACGCGGAAACGGCGCATTACAGTCCACTTTGATACGTTGGTCCGCCATGCCACACGCACTGATTGTCGAAGACGATCCCAATAGCCTCTCCGGCCTGTCCGCGATCCTCACGGCAGACGGCTTTTCCGTCGATACCGCGACGACGCTCGCCGAGGCGCGCTCCGCGCTGACCCGCTTCATCCCCGATGTCGTGCTGATCGACCTGAATCTGCCGGACGGCAGCGGTCTCGACTTGTTGCCGAGCCTGCCCTCGCAACCGCCCGATGGCGCGCTGCCGGTCATCGTGATGACAGGGAATGCGACGGTGGAAAGCGCGATCGAAGGCTTGCGACACGGCATCTGGGACTATCTGCTGAAGCCCGTGAACATCCCGCGCTTGCGCAGCTTGCTTGCGCGCATTCCGCGGCCGTACGAGCTCACCGAGGAAGTCCAGTCGCTGCGAACGACGCTGCGCGATCTCGGCCATTTCGGCGACATGATCGGCCGCAGCGCAGCGATGCAGCACGTCTACGATCTGATCGAGCACACCGCGCCGACCGAAGCCGCTGTGCTGATCTGCGGCGATCCGGGCACGGGCAAGAAGATCGCGGCGCGCACGATCCATCAATTGAGCCGCCGTCGCAAAGGCCCGTTCGTCACGTTCGATTGTTCCGCGAGCCGCCAGGCGCCCGACGGCACGCAGCGCTCGATGGAAAGCATTCTCTTCGGCCATGAGCGCAACGCCTTCGCGGGCGCCGAGAACCGCGAGCCGGGTCTGCTCGAACAGGCGGGCGGCGGCACGCTGTTCCTCGACCAGATCGATCTGCTGCCCGCCGCGCAACAGGAAGCGCTCCTGCGCGCGCTCGATTCGCAGACGTTCATGCGCGTCGGCGGCAGCAATCGAATCATGACGGACTTCCGCCTGATCGCCGCGTCCCGCACGCCGATGCGCGAAGCCGTCGCGAGCGGCGCGATGCGCGAGGATCTGTTTCAGCGTCTGTCGGCGTCGTCGATCATGCTGCCGCCGCTCGCCGATCGCGACGACGACATCGCGCTGATCGCCGAAACGCTCGTCGACGAATTGAACCGCGAGAATCACATCGCCGGAATCACGAGCGGCTCGCCGAAGCGTATCAGCCCGGCGTTTATCCGCGAGTGCATCGCGACCGAATGGCCCGGCAACGTGCGCGAGCTGCGCGAGCGCGTGCGGCGCGCGTATCACGCGTCGGGCGAGACGATCGAGACATTGCGCGTCGATGAGCCGGGCGGCCTCGGCGGTCGCGGTCTCAACGGCAGCAGCGTGCAGGTGACGGTCGGCACCGCGCTCGCGGACGTCGAGGACATGCTGATTCGCGCGACGCTCGAAGCGGTCGGTGGCACGCGTCACCGCGCGGCGACGCTGCTCGGCATCAGCCCGAAGACGCTCTACAACAAGCTGCAGCGGATGAAGCTGGAATCGTCCTGATTTCACCTGCCATAAAAAAACGCCACGGAATCCGTGGCGTTTTTCGTTTAGCCGAGCATCTCTTTGACGAGCGCGCGCGCCGCCTGATATTCGGCCTGCGCCTGCAGCTTGCTCCAGCGCAGCGCCTTGCCGCGCGGACGCATCTGCTTGAGACGCTGCGCCGACGCCTTCGGCGGCGTATAGCGCAACTGCTCCAGCACCTTGCCCGCCTCTTCCGGCTGATTGCAGATCAGCGCCATGTCGCAGCCCGCCGTGAGCGCGGCCGTCGCGGCCTCGGTGAGCGTGCCGCCCGCGCGCGCGGCTTCCATCGACAGATCGTCGCTGAAGATCGCCCCGTTGAAGCCGAGCCTGCCGCGCAGGATGTCCTGCAGCCAGATGCGCGAGAATCCCGCCGGTTTGTCGTCGACCTTCGTGTAAATCACATGCGCCGGAATCACCGACGCCAGCGACATGCCGAGCCAGTCGTACGGGCGCACATCGGCGGCGAGGATCTCGTCGAGCGTGCGATCGTCGGTCGGCAGCGCGACGTGCGAATCGGCTTCGGCGAAACCATGACCCGGAAAATGCTTGCCGCAGTTCGCCATGCCCGCGAGCGCGAGGCCGTGATTCAGGCTCTTCGCGAGCATTGTCACGACGCGCGGATCGGCGTGAAAGGCGCGATCGCCGACCACTTTCGACTGTCCGTAGTTCAGATCGAGCACGGGCGTGAAGCTCATGTCGATGCCGCACGCGCGCAACTCCGACGCGAGCACGTAGCCGAACGCGGTCGCCGCCTTCGTCGCGGCGAGCACGTCCTTGTCCCACAGCTCGCCGAGCTTGCCCGGCGCGGGCAGCACGGTGAAGCCGTCGGTGCGAAAACGCTGCACGCGGCCACCTTCGTGATCGACGGCGATCAGGATGTCATCGCGTACCGCGCGGATCGCATCGGTCAGCGCGACGAGTTGCGCGCGGTCGGTGAAATGCCGCGCGAAGAGAATGATGCCGCCCGTCATCGGATGCGTGATGCGTTCGATATCCGCGTCGGAGAGCGTCGTGCCGGCGACGTCGAACATGACGGGGCCGGGAGTGCGTTTCATCGGATTCAATTGGCTTTTAGTCTTGGTTGGATTGAATTCAGGATTGGCCGGGCGCACTGTCGGCCACTTCCGCGATCACGAACGACACCGCGTAATCGCGCTCGTCGCTGACCGTGATTTTCGCCGTGATGCCGCGTTGCTCGAGCCATTGCGCGAGTTCGCCGGAGGCCGCGATCATCGGCTTGCCGCTCGGCTCGTTGAGCGTCTGCAGCGCGCGCCACGTCATCGGCCAGCGCATGCCGAGGCCGATCGCCTTCGAGAACGCTTCCTTGGCCGAAAAGCGCGTCGCGAGAAACGCGAGACCGCGCACTTCCGAACGCGCGTTGCGCGCATGGTAGACGCGCAGTTCGTCGGGGCCGAGCACCTTTTCGGCGAAGCGGCCCTTGGTGCGTCTCATGACCGCCGCGACGCGGCTCACCTGCACGACGTCCGTGCCAATTCCGTAGATCGTCATGATGTGCCCGCTCAGCGCGCGTTGGCCGACGCGAGACGCGACGCGACCATGATCGCCTTCATCTCGCGCACGGCGTTGTCCCAGCCCGCGAAGATCGAATGCGCGACGATCGCATGTCCGATGTTCAGCTCGACGATGCCCGGCAGCGCCGCGATCGCCTGCACGTTGGTGTAGTGCAGGCCGTGGCCCGCGTTCACCTTCAGCCCGAGCGCGTTGCCGACATCGACGCTCGCCGCGACGCGCTCGAATTCGCGTTGCTGTTCGGCTTCGTCGTGCGCTTCGGCATATCGGCCCGTGTGCAGTTCGATGACGGGCGCGCCCGCCTCTTTCGCGGCGCGAATCTGCGTCTCGTCAGGATCGATGAAAAGCGACACGCGCGCGCCCGCGTCGGCGAGTTGCCTGCACGCGGCCTTGACCTCTTCGAAGCGGCCGGCGACATCGAGGCCGCCCTCAGTCGTCACTTCCTGACGCTTTTCCGGCACGAGACAGACGTCGTGCGGCTTGATCTCGCACGCGATGTCGAGCATCTCGCGCGTCACCGCGCATTCGAGGTTCATGCGCGTTTTGAGGAGCGGACGCAGCGTGCGCACATCGGCATCGACGATATGACGGCGATCCTCGCGCAGATGCAGCGTGATGGCGTCCGCGCCCGCTTCCTCGGCGGCGAGCGCCGCGCGGATTGGATCGGGATACGACGTGCCGCGCGCGTTGCGCAACGTGGCGACGTGATCGATGTTCACGCCCAGATCGATCACATTCGCAGGCGATGTGAGAAAGAAGCTCATAGTTTTTGCAGGTCGATCAATATCTGACGGGTGGCGAGCGGCGTGCCGCCCAGGTAGTGATTCAGCAGAAAGCGCATCAGCGTCTTGCTCTGCGCGGCGGTCTGCGGATTCGTGTAGTCGTCGCGCTCCATGTCGATGAGCGTTTGCCCCGAAATCATCGGCCATTGCGCCGGAAGATCGTCCGACGCTTCGCGCACGCCGCGGTCTGGATCGAAGACATAGCGGGCGTCGGCGAGGACCGGCTGGCGTGTCACCGTGCGCACGAGATTCATCGCGTAGCCGGTTTCGCGCAGCAGCACGCATTCGAATGAACGCAACACCTGAGCGGCGGGTTCGTCGTGCGCGAGGCGCGAGAGCGTCAGCACGTAATGGTTGAAGAGCGCCGGATGCGCGTCCTCGCGGGCGCAGAACTTCACCAGCAATTCATTGACGTAGAAGCCGCACAGCAACGCGTCGCCGGCGAGCGGCAACATGCCGCCGACCCATTCGGCGGTCGTCAGCGTGCGGACTTCGCCCTTGCCGGTCCACGAAAGTCCCAGCGGCTGAAACGTCTGCAATACGCCGCGCAGCGCGGAATGCGGACGCTTCGCGCCCTTCGCGACGAGCGCGACGCGCCCGTGATCGCGCGAGAACACGTCGATGATCAGACTCGTCTCGCGATACGGATAACTGTGCAGCACGAATCCCGGCTGCTCGGCGACGCGAAAATCCGAACGCGGCTTTCTCGGCGCAGACCCGGCATCGGATGTCGATGACGGCGCCGCGCGCCGCCGCTTTGGCACGGCGCGCGCGGCCGGGCGCTCTTCCGCGTCGAAATCGTCGTCGGGACGATCATCGGCGGGCGGAATCATCCGGGCGTCGTTCGGGCCGTCGTCCATGCATCACTCGTAGCCGTACGCGCGCAGGCCCGCTTCGTTGTCCGCCCAGCCGCTCTTCACCTTGACGAAGGTTTCGAGATACACGGGACCGTCGAAGAGCTTCTCCATGTCAAGCCGCGCCTCGGTGCTGATCTGCTTCAGCTTCGCGCCCTTCTGGCCGATGATCATCGCCTTGTGCATGTCGCGATCGACGAGAATCGTCGCGAACACGCGGCGCAGACGCCCTTCGGTCTCGAACTTGTCGATGAGCACCGTGCTCGTGTACGGCAGTTCGTCGCCGGTCCAGCGGAACACCTTCTCGCGCAGGATTTCGGCGGCGAGGAAGCGTTCGCTGCGATCGGTCAGATCGTCCTCGCCGTAGATCGGCTCGCCTTCCGGCAGATACGGCTTCACGACCGACAAGAGGCGCTTGATGTCGTCGACGTTTTTCGCCGACAGCGGCACGATCTCGCGGAAGTCCCGCAAGGCCGACATCTGCTGCATGAAGGGAAAGAGCGAACTCTTGTCGCCGACGCGATCCAGCTTGTTTGCGATCAGCAAAGTCGGCGTGCCGGTCGGGATCAGATCGAGCACCTTCTGGTCGTCCGGACCGAAGCGGCCCGCTTCGATCACGAAGAGAATCGCATCGACGGACGTGAGCGTCGACGTCACCGCGCGGTTCAGCGAGCGATTCAGCGCGCCGCTGTGACGTGTCTGGAAACCGGGCGTGTCGACGAAAATGTACTGCGCGTCGTCGAACGTGTTGATGCCGGTGATGCGGTGGCGCGTCGTCTGCGCCTTGCGCGAGGTGATGCTCACCTTCTGGCCGACGAGCGCGTTCATCAGCGTCGACTTGCCGACGTTGGGACGGCCGACGATCGCGACCATGCCGCAGCGGAAACCGGAAGAAGTAGGAGCGTTCATAGATGTGTGCGGCAAGAGTCGTTGGGGCGCGGGGGCGCGATGTGCGCTCGATGCGCGCGTCAGTGACCGGCGTCGGCGGCGCGCACGACGCGGCCCGCGGGCGCATCCGCGGCGGCGCTGTTGCGCGTGCCGGCGTCGTCGTCGCGTTCGTCGGACGGCGCGGGCTTGTCCGCATTCGCGCTGCGTTCGGACGTTTGCGTCGCATCGCTTTTCGCCGCTTTCTCCGGCCGGTGAATGACGGCGCGTTCGGGCTTGTCGGCGGCTGCGTAAGCGCCCGCCGACGGCTCGACGTGCGTCGCGCGAATCACGGCGAGCGGCGCGGTGGCCGGGCGTTCCTGCGGCGCCTGCTGCGTGCCGTGCGGTGCATGTTGACGCTCGCGACGATCGGGCGACCGCAGATCGAGCGCCGCCTGAATGCCGGTGACGCCGGGCACCACTTCGGGCTCGACCTGCTTCGCCGCGCGCGCGCCCTTGCGCTTCGGCTTCATGCCGAGCGTCGGTGCAGCGGCCATCACTTCGTCGAGCGCCTTCTTCGCGGCAGCCTGCTCGGCGGCGCGGCGGCTCGCGCCGGAACCGGACACTTTCACGTCGAGTTTCGGCACCGTGCATTCGACTTCGAACTGCTGATTGTGCGCGGCGCCGTGCGTTGCGATAACGGTGTAAGTCGGCAACGCGATCTTGTGGCCCTGGAGATATTCCTGCAGAAGCGTCTTCGCATCCTTGCCGATGGTGCGCGGATCGATGTGATCGAGCACCGGCGTGTACAGCCGCTTGATGACGGTGAAAGCGGCGTCGAAACCGCCGTCGAGGAAGATGGCGCCGAAGATCGCTTCGAGCGTGTCGGCGAGAATCGACGGACGGCGAAAGCCGCCGCTGCGCAATTCGCCTTCGCCGAGCCGCAAGCCTTCGGACACGTTCAACGCCTGCGCGATTTCGTAAAGCGACTGCTGTTTGACCAGATTCGCGCGCACGCGCGACAGGTCGCCTTCGTCGAGTTTGCTGAATCGTTGGAACAAAAGCGCGGCCACCACGCAATTTAGAACGGAATCGCCGAGAAATTCGAGCCGTTCATTGTGCGTGGCGCTGTGACTGCGGTGGGTCATCGCCTGGCGCAGCAATTCCGCATTGCGAAATTCGTACCGCAGCCGGCTTTCCAACGGAGAAGATGGCATGGAGAGAGTATAACGCGGGCGCGCGGGCGGACGATTCCGCCGGACCGCGCCGGAAAACGCGTGGCGAGACGGTGTTAGCCGCGCTTCTTCACGCCGTTTCGAAGCTTGTTTTAAGAATGAGCAACGCCGGCTGTCTCAGGAGACGAGCCGGCGTGATGTGTGTTTACTGGAAAGCGCCGATGCGCTTGAGATTGCTGAAGTTCATCCAGATGAAGAAGGCGCGCCCGACGATGTTCTTGTCCGGCACGAAGCCCCAGTAGCGGCTGTCCGCGCTGTTGTCGCGGTTGTCGCCCATCATGAAGTAGTTGCCCGGCGGGACTTTGCACGTCACGCCCTGAGCGTTGTAATTGCAGTTGTCGCGGAACGGGAAATCGTCCGCGCCGACGATGAACGGCGGCACTTGCGGATTGTTCAGGATCGCGTTCTTGCGGCCGTCGAGATCTTCCTCGAACTGCTTCGCGTAACCGATGCGCTCGTCGTCGAAATAATCGGGCAGCGGCGTCTCCGGCACCGGCTTGCCGTTGATCGTGAGCTTCTTGTCTTCGTACGCGACGGTATCGCCCGGCAGGCCGATCACGCGCTTGATGTAGTCGACCGATTCGTCCTTCGGATACCGGAACACGACGACATCGCCGCGCTTGAGCGGGCTGCCGTTGGTCATCTTCGTGTTCGTGATCGGCATGCGCAGGCCGTATTCGTACTTGTTCACGAGGATGAAGTCGCCGACGAGCAGCGTCGGCACCATCGAGCCGGACGGAATCTTGAACGGCTCGATGATGAACGAGCGCACGACGAATACCGCGAGAATCACCGGGAAGAAGCTCGCCGTGTATTCGAGCCACCACGGCTGGCGCAGCTTGTCGTCGTGCAGGCGGGCGCGCGTCTGCGGGGCGTTCTCATCGGCGAAACGCTCGCCGACGCGCTCCTGCTGGCGATCGAACTCGGCCACCGCGGCGTCGGCGGCGCGGCGCCGTTGCGGCAGAAACACCAGCTTGTCGAGCACCCAGGCAATACCCGTCAATACGACGAGGATCAAAAGAATCAATGCGAAATTCATCAATCGCTTCCGGTTGTTATCGTTGTTTGCTTCGCCGTGCGCGCGTTACTCGTCGACGCGCAGAATCGCCAGGAAAGCCTCTTGCGGGATTTCGACAGAGCCGACCTGCTTCATGCGCTTCTTGCCGGCCTTCTGCTTCTCGAGCAGCTTCTTCTTGCGCGAGATGTCGCCGCCGTAGCACTTCGCGAGCACGTTCTTGCGCAGCGCCTTGATGTTCTCGCGCGCGATGATGTTCGAGCCGATGGTCGCCTGGATCGCCACGTCGTACATCTGACGCGGAATCAGTTCGCGCATCTTCGACGCCACTTCGCGGCCGCGATGCTGGCTCTGCGAACGGTGCACGATGACCGACAGCGCATCGACCTTGTCGCCGTTGATGAGCATGTCGACCTTGACGACATCCGCCGCGCGATATTCCTTGAACTCGTAGTCCATCGACGCATAGCCGCGCGACGTCGACTTCAGGCGGTCGAAGAAGTCGAGCACGATTTCCGCCATCGGGATTTCGTAGGTCAGCTGCACCTGACGGCCGTGATACTGCATGTTGATCTGCGAGCCGCGCTTGGCCGTACACAGCGTAATGACCGAGCCGACATATTCCTGCGGCATATACAGATTCACGGTGACGATCGGCTCGCGCACTTCCTCGATCTTCTGCGGCTCCGGCATTTTCGCCGGATTCTCGACCATGATGGTCGTGCCGTCGCGCTGCTCGACCTCGTAGATCACCGTCGGCGCGGTGGTGATGAGGTCCATGTCGAATTCGCGCTCGAGACGCTCCTGCACGATTTCCATGTGCAGAAGGCCGAGGAAGCCGCAACGGAAACCGAAGCCGAGCGCCTGCGACACTTCCGGCTCGAACTGCAGCGACGCGTCGTTGAGCTTCAGCTTTTCGAGCGATTCGCGCAGCGCGTCGTACTGATTCGCCTCGACCGGATAGAGCCCCGCGAACACCTGCGGCTTCACTTCCTTGAAGCCCGGCAGCGGCTCGGTGGCCGGACGGCTCGCGACCGTGACGGTATCGCCCACTTTCGCGGCCGTCAGTTCCTTGATGCCCGCGATCACGAAGCCCACCTGCCCCGCCGACAATTGCGCGAGATTCGTGGACTTCGGCGCGAACACGCCGACATGCTCGACCGGGTATTGCGCGCCGGTCGCCATCATCTTGATCTTGTCCTTCGGCTTGAGCGTGCCGTTGACGATACGCACCAGCATCACGACGCCGACGTAGTTGTCGAACCACGAGTCGATGATGAGCGCCTGCAGCGGCGCGTCCGGATCGCCCTCGGGCGGCGGCACTTTCGCGATCAGCGATTCGAGCACGTCCTCGACGCCGAGACCCGTCTTCGCGCTGCAATGGACGGCGTCCGCGGCCTGAATGCCGATCACGTCCTCGATTTCCGCGATCGCGTTTTCGGGGTTCGCGGCCGGCAGATCGATCTTGTTGAGCACCGGCACGACTTCGACGCCGAGTTCGATGGCCGTGTAGCAGTTCGCCACCGTCTGCGCTTCGACGCCCTGCGACGCATCGACGACGAGCAGCGCGCCTTCGCACGCGGATAGCGAGCGGCTGACTTCGTAGGAGAAGTCGACGTGCCCCGGCGTATCGATCAGGTTGAGGTTATAGACGCGGCCGTCGCGCGCCTTGTAGGTCAGCGCCGCGGTCTGCGCCTTGATCGTGATGCCACGTTCGCGCTCGAGGTCCATCGAATCGAGCACCTGCGCTTCCATCTCACGGTCGGACAGGCCGCCGCACAACTGGATGATGCGGTCAGCGAGCGTCGACTTGCCGTGGTCGATGTGCGCGATGATCGAGAAGTTACGAATATGATCCATTCAGTGCCGATCGTGCCAAAAAAAGCGAAAAAGGCGCGCCCTCACCAACGCGGAGCACGCCTTGAAAATTTGGGGAAAACTTGAGCATTTTAGCCGAAAACGGGGGTGCCCCGGCGGATTTCGCCTGCGCCGCCCTCACCGACCGCGCGCGAGCAGCGCTGCGTGTACCGCGTCGGCGTCGAGCCGGTACTGGCACAGCTCGACGCCATCGAGCGCCAGAACCGGCACGCGTTCGTCGTAGCGCGCTTCGAGCAGCGGATCTTCGTCGATGTCGATCCATTCGATCGGAATGCCGTGTTGCGCGGCGATTGGCTCGAGTTCGGCCCGCATGTCCTCGCACAGATGGCACCAGGCGCGCCCGTACAGAATGAAGGCCGCGCCTGGCTTCGACGTCATCGCGCTTATTTCTGCGCCGGCACGCGCGGGCGCACCGGCACGAACTGCGTGTTGTCGCCGCGACGCACGAGAATCGCGACCATCTTGCTCGCGTCGAGGCCCTGCGCGACTTCCTGGAACTGCTTGGCGCTCGTGATATCCGTATCGCCGATACGCATGATGATGTCGCCCTTCTGGAAGCCCGCGCGTGCCGCCGGTCCCTCGACGGCATCGACCTGAACGCCGCTCGACAGCTTGAGCGCCTTCTTTTGATCTGCCGGAATGTCGCTCACCGCCATGCCGAGCGAATTGCTCGCGCGCTCCTTCGGCTGCGGCGGTTTCTTCTGCTCGGTCTTCGCGACCTTGTCCGGCTGCATTTCGGCGACCGTGATCGACAGATCGCGCGTCTGGCCCTTGCGCCAGATCGTGAGCGTGGTCTTTGTGCCGGGCTTCGTATCGCCGACCATGCGCGGGAGATCGGTCGCGGTCTCGACGTTCTGACCGTTGAACTTGAGGATGATGTCGCCTGGCTGCACGCCGGCCTTGTCGGCCGGCCCGCCCGATTCGACGCTCGACACGAGCGCGCCCTGCGCTTTCGGCAAGCCCAGCGAATCCGCGACGTCCTTCGTCACTTCGCCGATCGCCACCGCGATGCGCCCGCGCACCACCTTGCCCGACGTCTTCAGCTGATCGGCGACGCGCATGGCTTCGTCGATCGGAATCGCGAACGAGATGCCCATGAAACCGCCCGTGCGGCTGTAAATCTGCGAATTGATACCAATCACCTCGCCCGCCATGTTGATGAGCGGACCGCCCGAGTTGCCCGGATTCACGGCGACATCGGTCTGGATGAACGGAAGGTAATCGCCCGTATCGCGCCCCTTCGCGCTGACGATGCCCGCGGTCACGGTGTTGTCGAGGCCGAACGGCGAACCGATTGCGAGCACCCACTCGCCGACGCGCACCTTGTTCGAATCGCCGATGGTGATCGCCGGCAGGTTCGATGCGCTGATCTTGACGACGGCGACGTCCGTGCGCTCGTCGACGCCGACGAGACGCGCCTTGAATTCGCGCTTGTCCGTGAGCGTGACGTAGATGGTGTCGGCATCGTCGACGACGTGTGCGTTGGTCATCACGTAGCCATCGGTCGACAGGATGAAGCCGGAGCCGACGCCGCTGCTCTGCTCCGAGTTGTCCTGGTTGTCGTCGGGCGCGTTGCGGCTGCCGCCCTTGCCCTGATCGCCCTGACTTCCGCCGCCGTTATTTCCGCCGCCGCCTCCACGAGGCGGCTGACCCGGCATCGGAATGCCGAAGAAGCGTCGGAAGAATTCGGACATGTCGCCTTCATCGAGACCGGGCGGCAGGCCGCGCAGATCGCTGCCCGAACCGACGCGCGAGGTCGTGCGAATGTTCACGACCGAGGGCCCCACCTTGTCGACGAGCGTCGTGAAGTCCGGCAGGTTCACCGTGGGCACCGCTGACGCAGATTGCGATACGAACGGCAGGCACACGGCGAGCGCCGCGGCCGCGATGAACTTGCGCAGCGAGAAGTTGCTCATAGGTTGGAGGCCGGGATCTGGATTACTTGGAAGGCTTGTATTCTATGGTAGAAGCAAATTGCTGCAATGTGGCTTGCGGCACTTCACCCAGCAAGGTGATCCAGAAATCCCCGCGGCGCTTCACCAGAACGTGCGTCGCTCCACTATTCCCCGCGCCTTCCTTGCGCGTGTTTTTCTCCACCGGCTCGACGAAAACCGAGATCGTCGCGAGGCCGTCGGAGAACACGGCCTGATCGACCGGAATCGGCGGCTGGCCTTGCTGGCTCGACGCCATCGGACGGCGCAACTCGCGAATCTTGCGAAAGCCCGCGATAGTCGGCGTCAGTTGCCAGCCCTGCGCTTCCATGTCGACTGCCTGCACGGGCGGCCGCACGACGGTCCAGCCCGACGTGTTGCGAATGCCGTTCGCGATCGGCGCCTTGTCGATCGGCCCGCCAATACGCACCTGAGAGAAAGAAAGCTGCTCGAGGACTTGCCGGTCCGGATCGAGCGTTTGCGCGCGCAGCAGCAAGCCGGTTTTCGCATCGGCCCACAGCTTGTAGGCAAAACGATAGGAATCTTTCGGATCGAGCTCCAGCACCTGGCTTTCGATCCCCGCGACGCGGTCCGTGCCCAACAGCTTCGGATCGTAGACGGAAAGCACCTGATCGCCACTCGTCGACAACAGCGCCGGGAACGAATCCCGGTTCTGCCGATGCTCGACCACGAGCAGATGACGCTCCGGCACGAAGGTGAACATGTCGTCGTCGTGACGCAGCATCTTGCGCGGCGCGCCGTCGAGACTTTCGAGCGATTCGTATTCGCCGTCACCGCGCGTGGCGACGTGCGTAATGCGCGACGACTGCACCGTCGCGCCACGCTGGTAGACGAACGTGCCCTCGTAATTCTGCTGCTGGGCCGCTTCGTGGATGCGGTTGAGCAGAGTGGCGGCTGTCTTGCGGGCGGTGGCGGGATCGTCTCCCTGAGCGAACGAGCTCGTTGCCGCCGTCAACAACGCGGCTGCGCAGAGCATCAATGCCGGCAGCCGCCCCCAATATCTTGTTTTATTCAACCGCACACTCAGCATCAAATTATTGGCCTTGCGTTATAGCCGCCGCGCGAATCAGGGGCATCGAACCGGGCATCGCGGGCTGCTGGGAGAACTGCTGATGCGCTTCGAGATACTGATCGAGATTCGCGTCGCGGATGATGTTCGCTTCGACGATCGGCGTACGCGTGGTCACCGCGGGCACCGACGCGAGCGCCACCCGCTGCATCGACGAATCCGCCGGCGCGACGCTCGCCACCTGCGCGCCCGAGTTGCGATCGACGCCTTGCAGCTGCGGCACGACGATCCATGTCAGCGTAGCGGCCGCCGCGGCAACCGCGAAGGCCGGCATCACGCGACGGCGCAACATGCCGCCCCGCGCTTTCGTCGTCACGCCCGGCAATGCAGCCGGCGCGAGTACGTGCGCCTCAGCTTCGAAACGTTCGGAGAATGCGGCCATGAACGCGCTGCTGCGCGCCGGGCTGACCGCGAGATCGTCGGAGCGCAAGGCGTCGCCGATCAGGTGATATTCCGACCACGCCGCGCGTTCGTCGCCTTTCAGATCCGCGAGAAACTGGCTGATGCTGCCAATTTCGCCGAGCGCTTCGCCGTCGACGAAAGCCGACATGCGCTCGCCGCGCGAACCCGCCTGTGTTTGATTCTGCACCGAGACCGACCCCATGATGCTCCCCATCTTTGACCACACCCCGTTGTGACACCACCAACCCAGATATCGCGTCCCTGCCCCGAGGGTTTTCGCCGCCTACCAGCGTTTGCCTTCGGGAGTGTCCAACAACGGACGCAATTTTGCCGCAATGGCTTCGCGAGCACGAAAAATTCTCGATCTGACGGTGCCGATCGGGCAATCCATCATTTCGGCGATTTCCTCGTAGCTCAGTCCTTCAATCTCCCGAAGCGTGATGGCGGTGCGCAATTCCTCGGGCAGCAACGCCATCGCGGCGTTGACAGTCTGAGCGATCTGCTTGCTCATCAACATCGACTCGGGCGTGTTGATATCCCTTAGTTGGTCCGCGTCGGAGAAAGTTTCCGCTTCTTCTGCATCGGCTTCGGTAGAAGTGGGAGCGCGGCGGCCCTGAGTTGCAAGATAGTTTTTTGCCGTATTGACAGCAATGCGGTAAAGCCAGGTGTAAAACGCCGATTCGCCGCGAAACTGCGGCAGCGCGCGGTAGGCCTTGATGAAGGCGTCCTGGGCGACGTCCTCGACCTCGGCGGGGTCGCGCACGAGGCGCGAGATCAGTCGAATGATCTTGCGGTGGTATTTGGCGACCAGCAGTTCGAACGCGGCCTTGTCACCCTTCTGGACACGTTCGACCAGCAATTGGTCGATTTCTTTTTCACTCACCTGGGAAATCCGATTAGCTTGGGGAAGTTGCGCGGACGGCTATTGTAGCGTTACCGCCTGTAAGGCTACCGGAACGCTCATGCGCCGTTACAGTCGTTACAGGTGGGACGCTGCGGCGCGGCGAGCCTGGACCGAGAGCTGGCGGAAGGTGTCGGCATCGACGGAATCGGCCGCGACGACGAGCGTTTCGCGCCGCCCGCGCGTATCGCAAAGCGTCAACGCGATGAGGCGTCCGCTCCATTGCGCGCACCCAGCGATGCTCGTGTGGCGCATCTCGCCGCTTCGGTTCCAGATCGTGATGCCGTCGGAAAGAAGGCCAATCGCCGATGGCTGGGCGTTCATCCACCGGTACGACGCCAGCCCGAGCACCGCCAGCGCCGCCGCGCAAGCCACGGCGGCGTGCCCCGCGTGCTCCGCATGCGCGAAAACGCACTGGAACACCGACGCTCCCGCAACGGCTACGAAGCCGAGCATTGCGCCCCGCAAGAAACGCGACGGCCGCATCGCGACGCCTGCGTCACGATGCGGCCGATTCACACACACGCTCGCCATATGGATCCCCGCAATGACGAGCGCGCCGTGCTCAGTGGCGCTTGAAGACGAGCGAGCCGTTCGTGCCGCCGAAGCCGAACGAGTTCTTGACCGCCACGTCGATCTTCATCTCCCGCGCGGTGTTCGCGCAGTAGTCCAGGTCGCACTTCGGATCCTGATTGAAGATGTTGATGGTCGGCGGCGACACCTGATTGTGGATCGCCAGCACGGTGAACACCGACTCCAGGCCGCCCGCGCCGCCCAGCAGGTGGCCGGTCATCGACTTGGTGGAGTTCACGACGACCTTCTTCGCCTGATCGCCGAGCGCACGCGTGATGCCGATCGTCTCCGCGATGTCGCCGAGCGGCGTCGACGTGCCGTGCGCGTTGACGTAGTTCACTTCATCGGGATTGATGCGCGCGTTCTTCATCGCGTTGACCATCGCGCGGCGGCCGCCGTCGCCGTCTTCCGGCGGCGCGGTCATGTGATACGCGTCGCCGCTCATGCCGTAGCCGAGCACTTCCGCGTAGATCTTCGCGCCGCGCTTCTTCGCGTGCTCGTACTCTTCGAGCACCATCACGCCCGCGCCTTCGCCGAGAACGAAGCCGTCGCGGTCGGTGTCCCACGGACGGCTCGCCGTCGCGGGATCGTCATTGCGCTGCGAGAGCGCGCGCGCTGCCGCGAAACCGCCGATGCCGAGCGGGGAAACCGTGGCTTCCGCGCCGCCCGCGATCATGACGTCCGCGTCGCCGTATTCGATCAGTCGCGACGCCTCGCCGATGCAGTGCAGGCCGGTGGTGCAGGCCGTGACCATCGACAGATTCGGGCCTTTCAGACCGAAGCGGATCGAAAGATGGCCGGAGATCATGTTGATGATCGACGCCGGCACGAAGAACGGCGAAATGCGGCGCGGGCCGCGATTGAGCAGTTCGGTTTGCGTGACTTCGATCATCGGCAGACCGCCGATGCCCGAGCCGACCACGACGCCCACGCGCTCCGAGTTTTCATCGGTGATTTCGAGGCCGCTGTCCTGCATGGCCTGCACGCCCGCGGCGAAACCATAATGGATGAACGTATCCATATGGCGCGCCTCTTTGGCGGGCATGTAGTCTTCGATATTGAAGCCCTTCACCTCACCGGCGAAACGCGTGGAAAAGTTCGTCGCGTCGAACTTCGTGATATTGGCGATGCCCGACTTGCCCGCGACCAGATTGGCCCAGCCGTCGGCAACAGTATTGCCGACAGGCGATACGAGCCCAAGGCCTGTAACAACAACTCGACGACGGCTCACGGTAACCCCTTATCCATAGAATGACGAAAAACAAAAGCCACAGCGGCCACAGGAAACCGCCCTGTGTGCCCTGTGGCTGTCAAATCGGTTTGCAGCGACGATGCATCGAGCTGATTGACGATGAGTCGCTGGCGCGTCCGGCCTTAGGCCTTGACGTTGGCGCGCGCGTAGTCGATCGCTTGCTGAACCGTGGTGATCTTTTCGGCCTCTTCATCGGGAATTTCCATGCCGAATTCGTCTTCCAGCGCCATGACGAGTTCGACCGTATCGAGCGAGTCAGCGCCCAGATCGTTCACGAACGAAGCTTCGTTCTTGATTTCGGCTTCCGCCACGCCCAGTTGTTCGGCGACGATCTTCTTCACGCGCTGTTCGATGTTGTCCATGCAGCCCTCCGAGGGGAAAAAAGTTCAAAAATACAAGTGCGCGCATTTTATCAGGTTTGGACCCGCAAAATACGACGCGTCAGTTCCATGCTCCACCGTGTCCTGCCCTTCATCAAGAGGGCGGCGGCCGGCATTGCATCGATTCTTCACTGCCGCGCGAAAGCGGTACGCACGTTGCTCTTTCGAGCATTTTGCGCGCCCGTTCCGGCGCGGATATTAAGCGAAATTCTGCGAAATGCCTATTAAGGCCTTACATGTACATGCCGCCGTTCACATGCAGCGTCGTGCCGGTGATGTAACCGGCGAACGGCGAGGCCAGGAATGCCACAGCATGCGCGATATCTTCGGGCGCGCCCAGTCGGCCAAGTGGGATAGACGCGGTGAGCGCGGTGCGCTGCTCTTCCGGCAGAACCTTGGTCATGTCGGTGTCGATGAAACCGGGCGCGATGCAGTTCACGGTGATGCCACGGCTGCCGATCTCACGCGCGAGCGCGCGCGTCATGCCGGCGACGCCAGCCTTTGCCGCCGCGTAGTTGGCCTGGCCAGGATTGCCCGACGAACCCACCACCGACGTGATGTTGATGATGCGGCCGCCGCGCGCCTTCATCATCGGGCGCAGCACCGCGCGCGAAAGACGGAACACCGCGCGCAGGTTCGTATCGATGACGGCGTCGAACTCGTCGTCCTTCATCCGCATCGCGAGCTGATCCTTCGTGATGCCCGCATTGTTGACGAGCACGTTCAGCCCGCCGAATTCCTTGACGATGCCGTCGATGAATGCATCCGCCGCGGCGGCGTCGTTCACGTTCAGCACCGCGCCACGGCCCTTGCCGCCCGCTTGCTGCAACGCTTCGCTGATGCCCGCAGCACCGCTTTCGCTCGTCGCCGTGCCGATGACCGTCGCGCCCTGCTTCGCGAGTTCGAGCGCGATCGCGCGTCCGATGCCACGCGACGCGCCCGTGACGATTGCTACCTGGTTTTGCAGATTCATGTTGTTCGTCCTTAGCCAGCGATCAGTTTGCGCGTTTCTTCGAGCGATGCCGGATCGAAGATCGAGCCGCCGACGAGATTACCGTCGATACGCTTCGTCAGGCCCGCGAGCACCTTGCCCGGACCGCATTCGATGACGTGCGTGATGCCGTCTTTCGCCATCGCCTGCACGCACTCCACCCAGCGCACTGGACCGGCGGCCTGACGCACCAGCGCGTCCTTGATCGCGGCGGGATCGGAGACGATCGCGACATCGACGTTATTGATCAGCGGAATCTGCGGCGCCTTCACTTCGACGTTGGCGAGATAGTCGCGCAACTGATCCGATGCGGGCTTGAGCAGCGAAGAGTGGAACGGCGCGGACACAGGCAGCGGCAGCGCACGCTTCGCGCCCTTCGCCTTCGCCAGCTCGCACGCTTTCTCGACGGCCGCCTTCGAACCGGCGATGACCACCTGCGCCGGCGCATTGAAGTTCACCGCTTCGACGACGCCCGCCGACGAGGCTTCAGCGCACACGGCGCGCACGGTGTCGTCGTCGAGGCCGAGGATCGCGGCCATGCCGCCTTCGCCGACCGGCACCGCGTTCTGCATCGCCTGCGCGCGAAAACGCACGAGCGGCACGGCGTCCGCGAACGCGAGCGCGCCCGCCGCGACGAGCGCGGTGTATTCACCGAGGCTGTGACCAGCGACGAGCGCAGGCTTCAGGCCCGTCTCCTTTTCCCACACGCGATAAATCGCATACGCGGCCGTCAGCATGACGGGCTGCGTGTTCGTCGTCAGGTTCAGCTCTTCTGCCGGGCCTTCGGCGATCAGCTTGCCGAGATCCTGGCCGAGCGCGTCGGAAGCCTGCTGTACGGTCTCGCGCACGATCGCGTGATCGGCGAATGAGTTGAGCATGCCGATGGACTGCGAGCCTTGTCCGGGGAAAACGAACGCAAATTTCATATCGTCCTCGTTGATTGGAATGATCCGCGATGTCCTCATGGACCGCGCGCTGGAGGAGCGCGCGGGGTCAGCGATGAAGAGGGATCAGTTACGAATTGGGTAGAGGGATCTGATCGGCGAATCAGTAGCGGATGACCGACGCGCCCCACGTGAAGCCGCCGCCCACGCCTTCGATGAGAATGTTGTCGCCGCGCTTGATGCGGCCGTCGCGCACCGCGACGTCGAGCGCGAGCGGAATCGATGCCGCCGACGTGTTGCCATGCTCGCCGACCGTCACGACCATGCGCTCCGGCGGCAGATGCAGCTTGCGCGCCGTACTTTGCATGATGCGGATGTTGGCCTGATGCGGAATCAGCCAGTCGATGTCTTCAGGCGTGAGCTTCGCCTTGTCGAGCGCTTCGAGCGCGACCTTTTCGAGCACGTTGACCGCGAGCTTGAACACCGCTTGCCCGTCCATGTGCAGGAACGCGCTGCCCTGAACCACGCCGCCGTTCACGTTGCCCGGCGTGCAGAGAATGTCCGAATAGCTGCCGTCCGCGTGCAGCGCGCTCGACAGCACGCCCGGCTCATCGGACGCCTGGAGGATGACCGCGCCCGCGCCGTCGCCGAACAGCACGCATGTGGTGCGATCGTTGAAATCGAGAATGCGCGAGAACGTCTCCGCGCCGACGACGAGCGCCGTGCGGTTCAGGCCGCTGCGAATGAAGCTGTCCGCCGTCGCGACGCCGTAGGCGAAGCCGGAGCACACCGCCTGCACGTCGAAGGCCGCGCCGTTGTTCTTGATGCCGAGCTTGTTTTGCAACAGGCACGCCGTGCTCGGGAACACGAAGTCAGGCGTGGAAGTCGCGACGATGATCAGATCGATCGATTGCGGATCGATGCCCGCCGCCTCGATCGCCTTCTGCGAAGCGATCAGCGCGAGATCGCTCGTGGTTTGATCCGGTGCTGCGAAATGTCGCGCGTGAATGCCGGTGCGCGCGACGATCCATTCGTCATTGGTCTCGACGCCCTGCTTCGCGAGACGGTCCGCCAAGTCCTGATTCGTGACACGCTCGGACGGCAGATAGCTGCCGGTGCCCAGCACGCGAGAGTAAAGATTGGATTGAGCCATTATGCCTTCGAATGTAGCGCAGTACCGGACTCGCCCGGCGGGTTCGGCTGCGAGTTTGGCTGTGGGTTCAGCTGTGAAGCGGCCTGCTGGATCGATTGATCCGCGGCCGCCGACGCGGGACCGTTCGCGTCCGCCTCGCGCGCGGCGGGAGCGTTTTCTTCCATCGCGCGCACCAGGCGTTCGAGCACGCCATTTTTGACGGCATCATACCCGCGTTTGATGGCCCACTCAAACCCGAAGGCCTCGGCCGAACCGTGACTTTTGATTACAAGCCCGCGCAGGCCGAGCAAGGCCGCGCCGTTATATTGCGCCGGATCGACACGCCTCTTGAAACGCTTCAGCACGGGCAGCGCGACGAGCGCCATCAACTTCGAGGCGAAGTTGCGGCTGAACTCTTCCTTGATCATGTCGGCGAGCATTTTCGCGAGACCTTCGGAGGTCTTCAGCGCGACATTGCCGACGAAGCCGTCGCACACGACGACATCGGTCGTACCTTTATAGATGTCGTTGCCTTCCACGTTGCCGTAGAAGTTGAGCGTGCTCGCGCGCAGCAGCTCGCCCGCGCGCTTGATCGTTTCGTTGCCCTTGATGACTTCTTCGCCGATGTTGAGCAGACCGATCGTGGGCCGTTCGCGCCCTTCGATCGCCGATACGAGCGCGTGGCCCATCTCCGCGAACTGCAGCAGATGCTCGGGTTCGCAATCGACGTTGGCGCCCAGGTCGAGCACCGTGGTGTAGCCCTTCTGGCTCGGCATCGCGAACGCAATGGCAGGCCGCTCGATACCGGCGAGCGTCTTCAGCACATAGCGCGACACCGCCATGAGCGCGCCGGTGTTGCCGGCGGAAATGCAGGTCTGCGCCTCGCCCTCTTTCACGAGATTGAGCGCGACGCGCATCGACGAATCTTTCTTCTTGCGCAGCGCGACTTCGACCGGGTCGTCCATCGCGACGACTTCGCTGGCGGGAACGACGGTCAGACGCGGCTCGTCGGAAGCCTTGTACTTCTTGAGCTGAGCGCGGATGGGCTGCTCGAGACCGACGAGCATCAGGTGCGCGTCGGGATGCGAGCGCACGAAATTGACGGCAGCGGGAACGGTCACGGCCGGACCGTGGTCGCCTCCCATGCAGTCGATGGTTATCTTTACAGTCATGGAACGCGACGAATTTCGGACACAAAAAAGCGGCAGTGAAATGCCGCCTTCTCGTCGTACCGGGAAAGTGTCAAGAGCGAGTTGCGCCCGCGCGCCCGTGGAATGATTCCGGCGGGCGCATCGAGCGTCGATGAACGCTTAGTCGTTCTTCGTCTTGATGACTTTCTTGCCACGATAGTAGCCGTTCGGGCTCACGTGGTGGCGCATATGCACCTCGCCCGTGCTCGGCTCGACAGCCAGCGGAGCCGTCGGGAGGAAGTCGTGGGAACGGTGCATGCCGCGCTTCGACGGCGACTTCTTGTTTTGCTGAACTGCCATGATTACTCCAGAAAAATTTTGCGAATTCTAACACAGCCCGATCCGCCGACAGCCCTCGGCCGTTCGGCCATCGGGTGCGCACATCGCGCTACCAGTTTGTTGCGTGCTACAAAACCATTTCAGTGCTTCTTGCCGTCGGAGCCGCCCTTGAGCTTCTCCAGCACGGCAAACGGATTCGGCTTTTCGTCCTCATCCGTCACACCGCTTTCATCCGGCTCGTCGTCCGCCGTGCCCGGAAGCAGACTTTCGTGCGTCTCGGGACATACGTTGTGCTTGGGCACGAGCGGCAAGGACAACAACAACTCCTCTTCGATCAAGTCGACGAGATCGAACTGGCGCGAGCCCACGATCACTTCGACTTCATCGTCGTCGAGCGGAAATTCGTCCGCTTCTTCTTCCGTCGCCACGATCCGATATGTCGCATCGACATCGAGATGCTGCGAATACGGCTGAAGGCAGCGCTGGCACGTGAGCCACACCGAACCGTGCACCGCAAGACGCAGATACGGCTGCGGCGCCTCCGTGCCGTCGTCCTGCAATTCCGGCTGGGTCGAGCCCTCGCCTTGCCAGGTGAACACGGTATCGCCGTCTGGCACATCAGCCGGCACTTCGGCTAACATGCGCGGCATCTGCGACACACGCAGCGCGCCGGCCGATTGCCTGCCGCTCTTGGCGAATTCGTAAATGTCGAGCGCGCGCGGATCGGCGGGGCTCACAGGTTTGCCAGGATTCTGAGTCATGTGCGCTCCTGCTTGGCCTTACTTGGGTTAGTGCTACCGGTGAGTGCTCAGTATGCACCGCGACTCGGCTTAAATGCAGCTTCGATGCAGGCCCGACTTGCCCGAATTTGCCCCAATGTGCATCTGGCCGGCATCATGCTGTCTGACCTCGTGCTTTCTGACTCTTCGGCTCGACCGGTTTCATCGATGACAGGAGAGCCTTCGCCCGCGCACGTACCGATGAAAAGCCCAAAATCATATCGGCTTTGTTCTTTCGAGTCAAATACTTAAGGGCTGAATCGCAGCCCGTCGTTTTTACACCCTTTTTTGCCCGGTTCGTCTCATGTCTGAAGCTTCGAAATCGCCGCCACGCCTGATTCTGGCGTCCAGTTCACCTTATCGGCGCGAATTGCTCGAACGCTTGCGCATTTCGTTCGACGTCGTGTCGCCCGATATCGACGAAACGCCGCTCGCCAACGAAACGCCCGAAGCGACCGCGGTTCGGCTCTCGATCGCCAAGGCGCGTGCGGCGGCCGGACGGAGCGGCAACGACGCGAACGCCCTCGTGATCGGCTCGGATCAGGTGGCGACCTTCGACGGCAAGCAGATCGGCAAGCCCGGCACGCACGAGAAAGCCTTCGCCCAGCTCCAGGCGATGCGCGGACGCAGCGTCGAATTCCACAGCGCGCTTTGCCTGTTCGACAGCCGCACGGGCGACGCGCAATCCGCCGATATCGTCACGCGCGTGCGGTTTCGTCGCTATTCGGACGCCCAGATCGAGACGTACCTGCGCGCCGAAACGCCGTACGACTGCGCCGGCAGCGCCAAGGCGGAAGGCCTGGGCATCGCGTTGCTCGAAGCGATCGAATCCGACGATCCCACCGCGCTGATCGGCCTGCCGCTGATCGCGCTGACCGGAATGCTCGCGAACGCCGGCTATCCGGTGCTGGAGGCGGCATGAGCGGCGTTCTCTATCTGATTCCGAACACGCTCGGCGAAGGCGACGCCGACGCGCTCGCCCAAGTTCTGCCCGAACCGGTGCGCGGGCAGGCGGCCGCGCTCGCGTACTACATCGGCGAAAACGCCAAAACGACGCGCGCCTTTCTGAAGAAAGTGGGCACCGAACGTCCGATTCAGGAAATCGAGGTGCGCGAGCTGAATGTGAACACGCCGCCAGCGGAAATCGACAAGCTGCTCGCGCCGATCCTCGCCGGCACCGACGCCGGCCTCGTCTCCGAAGCGGGCTGTCCCGCCGTCGCCGATCCCGGTGCGTTGCTCGTGCGGCGCGCGCATCAGCGTGGCGTGAAGGTCGTGCCGTTCGTCGGACCGAGCTCGATCTTGCTCGCGCTGATGGCTTCCGGCATGAACGGACAGAGCTTCGCGTTCAACGGCTATCTGCCGGTCGATGCCGGCGAACGCGCGAAACGGCTGCGCGAGCTGGAGCAACTGTCGCGCAAGGCCAATCAGACGCAGATTTTCATTGAGACGCCCTATCGCAATAAGGCGATGCTCGACGCGCTCATCGCTGGCTGCGCGCCGTCGACGCTCATTTGCGTCGCCGTCGATCTGACGCTGCCGGGTGAAAACATCGTCACGCGCACGGCGGCCGATTGGAAGAAGCAGGCCGCGCCGGACCTGCATAAGCGCCCGGCGATCTTCCTCTTGCTGGCTTCGTAAACTCAGCGCAACTGAGGCTTGCCGCCGAGCGTGAGCGCGCGCATTGCGGCATCGCCCACGGATGCGCCGAAGCGCCGCACCACACGCTCGCTGATGCTTTCCTTTTGCGTGTAATCGACGATATCCGGCTGCTTGATGACCTCGCGCGCGACATAGCTGGCGTCGCCGAAACCATCGGCGAGACCGAGCTCGACGCTCTTTTCGCCGGTCCAGAACATGCCCGAGAACAGCTCCGGATCGTCCTTCAGACGCTTGCCGCGCCCGAGCTTCACGGCATCGATGAACTGCGTGTGAATTTGATCGAGCATTTCCTGCGCGTGCGCGTTCATCGCGGGCGTTTCCGGCGAGAACGGGTCAAACGCGCCCTTGTTCGCGCCCGACGTGTGCATGCGGCGCTGGATGCCGAGCTTGTCCATCAGGCCCGTGAAGCCGAAGCCGTCCATCAGCACGCCGATCGAGCCGACGATGCTCGCGCGGTCGACGTAAATCTTGTCCGCCGCCGCCGCGACGTAATAGCCGCCCGACGCGCACATGTCGTCGACGACCACGTACAGCGGCGTCTTCGGATACTTCGCGCGCAGCCGCCGGATTTCGCCGTTGATGATTCCCGCCTGCACCGGACTGCCGCCCGGACTGTTGATGCGCAGAATCACGCCCGCCGTGTTCTCGTCCTCGAACGCGCTCTGTAGCGCACCGTCGATGTTGTCGGCGCTGGCATCGCTGTTCGCGGAGATCTCGCCCTGCAGGTCGATCAGCGCCGTGTGCTTGCCAGCCTTCGCGGCACGATCGCCGGTGAAATCGAACACGCCCCAGGCGATCAGCGCGATCACGCCGAGAAACAGGAAGCGAAAGAAGATGCGCCAGCGACGCGCGGCGCGCTGCTCGC
This sequence comes from Caballeronia sp. AZ1_KS37, assembly GCF_023631165.1. Taxonomy (NCBI): domain Bacteria; kingdom Pseudomonadati; phylum Pseudomonadota; class Betaproteobacteria; order Burkholderiales; family Burkholderiaceae; genus Caballeronia; species Caballeronia sp. AZ1_KS37. The sequence continues at coordinate 65,407 of NZ_JALQDP010000013.1, forward strand.
GAATCGCGGCGAGCGCGATGCGTTCGAGCGCTTCGCGCTCCCAGTTGTCGTTATTGCGCGGCGGAATGTTGTCGGACATGCGTCGTGGATATGTAGAGATTGAATCAGGCGGGACGCACGGCGTCGTCGGGCAGCCAGAAGACCGCGCGCCCTTCCGGCGTGTCGCGCTCTTCGACCGTCACGGCCCGCAGGCGCGCGCCGCGGCAAGGACCGCCGACGCATTTGCCGGTATCGGGCTCGTAGATCGCCCCGTGCGTCGCGCACATCAAGTATAGGCCCGAGCTTTCGAAGAACTGGCCCTCGTTCCAGTCGAGCTCCATCGGCACGTGCGCGCACCGGTTCAGATAACCGAACGCTTCGCCGCCGTATCGGACGAAGAACACGACCGCGTCGCCGCTCGCTTCGGTCGCGTTGACGCGCACGCCCGCGCCGCCATCGACGAGTTCGTCGGACGCGCATACCCGCACCGGTTCGCTCATGCGTGCTCCCGCAGCCAGCCGGCGAGCGACGCGACGCTGTCGGCGCAGTACTGCGGCTTGAGCGCTGCGAGAGAATCGGCCGGATGCGCGCCATAACCGACGCCGACGCCCGCCGCGCCCGCGTTGATCGCCATCTGCAGATCGTGCGTCGTGTCGCCGATCATCACCGTGCGCCCGAGATCCTGCCCGAGCTCGCGCGTGAGTTCCTGCAACATTGCGGGATGCGGCTTCGAGAACGTTTCGTCCGCGCAGCGCGTGCTGTCGAAGAGGCTCGTGAGCCGCGATTCGTCGAGCGCGCGATTCAGCCCGACGCGGCTCTTGCCCGTCGCGACCGCGAGAAAATAGCCGAGATCGCGCAATTCCTGCAGCAGTTCGCGCACGCCGCCGAAGAGTTCGGTTTTCTGGCCCATCGTCAGGAAATGGAAGCGGTAACGTTCGGCCAGGCGCGGATAGTCGGACGGATCGAGCGTCGGCGCGCATATCTGCAGCGCGTCCTTCAGGCCGAGGCCGATCACATAGCTCGCGGATTCATCGGCGGGAACCGGCAGCCCGAGGTCGCGGCACGCGGCCTGAATGCTGCGCGTGATGTGGACGGTCGAATCCATCAGCGTGCCGTCCCAGTCGAAAACGATCAGATCGAATTGCTGCCGCGCCATTTACTCGGTCTCCCGGTTTTTCAGTTGGTCGATGAACCGTTTGCACTCGACGGGCAGCGGCGCTTCGAATTGCAGCGGCTCGCCCGTCGCCGGGTGCGTGATTTTCAGTCGATACGCGTGCAAAAACATGCGTTTCAGCGACGGTTTCGCGCTCGGGCGGGCCAATTCCTTGTTCAGCGCGAAATCGCCGTATTTGGCGTCGCCCGCGATCGGCAGGCCGATGCTCGCCATGTGCACGCGAATCTGGTGCGTGCGGCCGGTTTTCAGCTCTGCCTCGACCCACGCGTAGTCGCGCCAGCGCTCGATCAGATTGAAGACCGTATGCGACGGCAGCCCGTTCTCCTGGATTCGCACGCGCCGCTCGCCATCCGCTGCGACATATTTATGCAACGGCGCCTTGACGATGCGCCGGCGGCCCCAGTCGCTCTGCCAGTCGCCGTGACCGCACGCGTAATAGCGCTTGTCGACCCGATTTTCGCGAATCTGCTCGTGCAGCCCGACGAGCGCCTGGCGCTTCTTGGCGAGCATGAGCACGCCCGACGTCTCGCGATCCAGCCGATGCACCAGTTCGAGAAATTTTGCGTGCGGCCGCGCATTGCGCAACTGCTCGATGACGCCGAACGCGACGCCGCTGCCGCCGTGCACCGCGACGCCGGACGGTTTATCGATGACGATCAGATGGTCGTCCTCGAAGAGAATCGGGAATTCGGCGGCGGGCGCGTTCGACGACACCGGCGCCGCGTCCTGCTGCGCGATGCGGATCGGCGGCACGCGCACGAGATCGCCCAGTTCGAGCCGGTAAGCCGCGTCGATGCGTCCCTTGTTCACGCGCACTTCGCCACTTCGGAGAATGCGGTAAATATGGCTTTTCGGGACGCCCTTGCAGACGCGCAGCAAAAAATTGTCGATCCGCTGACCGGCGGCCGTTTCGTCGACTTCGATCATCGACACTTGTTCGCTTGCGACCTGTTTATGGGATGTTTTGCCTAACTCATTCATTCTGAATATAATTTGCGAGCAGCCCGAAAAGGTCGACGCTTAGGATCAAGCAGCGGCCGAATTGTTCAGACTGTATCGGTGCAAGCGATAAACCATCATTTTACTTGCGCCCAAGGTCGGTTGCTCACCCGGAAAATCGAGAGCGACGAGTTGCACGCACGGCGATATCACCGGCAAGGACGGAGCCCACAGGCGCGTTCGGTCGAGTCGATCGCCGACGGTAACGGATTTTTGGTCAAAAAGAATTTTATCGGCGAGAAGCGACGGCGCCCGGCAAAACCGGATGCCAGCCCGGATCGACCCTGCCGTCGAGCGGGAGAAAAAGGCAAATCGACGCTCGCCGATTTTGCGAACAACTGACGGCGAAATCGCTGCTGCGCTGATTTCTGCGAAGCGCGACAACGCCGCAAACGAGGCGAGACATGCGGCCGCGAGCCGACGGGAGCCGACAGAAACAAGTCGGGCCCGCGGCCGTGCCGGCGCGGCAAGGCAGCAAGGAGGATCGGTTACGAAGCATCGCGCCGGTTTGCGCGAGACCGCTCTTCCTCGCGGCCGCCGTTGGGAGGAATCAGGCTCTTTGCAAGAGCGCAGGCCGGTTCGGCGCGTCCATTTTGAGACGCGGAGCCGCAGCGCCGCCGTTCATCCTCGCCACGAGCCGAGCGATCTGTCGTACGTCTCGCAGTTGCTTCGCAATGCGCCCCACGGCGCGGCTGTCCGATGCGGAAGCCGCGGCCTGCTTTCGGCAATTCTCCCGCCAGAAGTCCCGCTCCAGCGTGCTTTGTGACAACACACAAAAAAGCGTGGCACGCCCACCTTCCCGCTTCGCGCGCGTGATGTATCAGTCACCGACGCCGATTCGCACGACGAGGGAGGACGGAGCCATTCTGGAGCCGTTTCATGAAACGAATGCTGTTTAACGCGACGCAGCAAGAGGAATTGCGCGTCGCCATCGTCGATGGGCAGAAGCTCATCGATATCGACATCGAAACCGCCGGGCGCGAACAGCGCAAAGGCAACATCTACAAGGGAGTCGTCACCCGCATCGAGCCGTCGCTCGAAGCCTGCTTCGTCAACTACGGCGAAGACCGCCACGGCTTCCTGCCGTTCAAGGAAGTCGCCCGCCAGTATTTCCGCGATGGCGTCGAGATGCGCTCCGCGCGCATTCAGGACGCGCTGCGCGAAGGCCAGGAACTCATCGTCCAGGTCGAGAAGGAAGAGCGCGGCAACAAGGGCGCGGCGCTGACCACGTTCATCTCGCTGGCCGGACGTTACCTCGTCCTGATGCCGAACAACCCGCGCGGCGGCGGCGTGTCGCGCCGCATCGAAGGCGACGAACGGCAGGAACTGCGCGAAACCATGGCGCAGCTCGAACTGCCGGAAGGCATGAGCATCATCGCGCGCACGGCGGGTATCGGCCGTTCGGCGGAAGAGCTCCAGTGGGACCTGAACTACCTGATGCAACTGTGGCGCGCGATCGAAGCCGCGTCGCAGAGCGGCGTCGCCGGCCAGCCGATGCTCATTTATCTCGAATCGAGCCTCGTCATCCGCGCGATTCGCGACTACTTCCAGCCGGATATCGGCGAAATTCTCATCGACACGACCGAAATCCATGACCAGGCGCGCGCCTTCATGGATATCGTGATGCCCGACAACCTCTCGAAGGTGAAGCGCTATCACGACGACGTGCCGCTCTTCTCGCGCTTCCAGATCGAGCATCAGATCGAAACCGCGTACTCGCGCACGGTGCCGCTGCCGTCGGGCGGCGCGATCGTGATCGATCACACCGAGGCGCTCGTCGCCATCGACGTGAACTCGGCGCGCGCGACCAAGGGCGCGGACATCGAGGAAACCGCGACGCGCACCAATCTCGAAGCCGCCGACGAAGTCGCGCGTCAGCTTCGTCTGCGCGATCTGGGCGGGCTGATCGTGATCGATTTCATCGACATGGAATCGGCCAAGAGCCAGCGCGAAGTCGAGCAGCGCCTGAAAGATGCGTTGAAGCACGACCGCGCCCGCGTACAAATGGGCAAGATTTCGCGCTTCGGCCTGATGGAACTGTCGCGTCAGCGCCTGCGTCCGGCGCTGTCGGAAGGCAGCCACGTGACGTGCCCGCGCTGCAACGGCACGGGTCACATCCGCGATACCGAATCGTCCGCGCTGCAAGTGCTGCGGATCATTCAGGAAGAAGCGATGAAGGAAAACACCGCGGCGATCCATTGCCAGGTGCCGGTCGAGGTGACCGCCTTCCTGCTCAACGAAAAGCGCTCCGAAATCAACAAGATCGAGTCGCGCTTCAAGGTCAATGTCGTCCTGATTCCGAACAAGCATCTCGAAACGCCGCACTACAAGCTGGAGCGTCTGCGTCACGACGATGCGCGTCTCGACGATCCGCGCGCGTCGTGGAAGATGGCCGTCGAAGCGGCGAGCGAGCTCGAATCGGAGACCGGCTACAGCAAGCGCACCGAAGAGGTGAAGCCGAAGCAGGAGGCCGCCGTGAAGGGCATCACGCCCGAGAAGCCCGCGCCGAGCGCGCCGGTGAAGCCCGCGCCCGTCGAGGCCGCGCCCGCGCCGACGCCCGTTCCGGCGAGCGGCGGATTCATCGCGTGGATCAAGAATCTGTTCGGCATTCAGCCTGCGCCGCAACCCGCGCCGGCTCCGGTCGAAGCGCAACCGGCCACGCGCGCGCCGCGCGAACGCGGTGAACGCACCGGCGGCGGCGATCGCAACCGCAATCGACGTAGCGGTGGCGCCGCGCGCGAAGGCGCTGCGGCAGGCACGGCGGCGGGCGCCAACGGCGCGGCGCGCCAGGGCGGCCGTCGTGAGGATCGCGAGGCGCGTGGCGGACGCGAAGGTCGTGAACTGCGCGAAGTCCGCGAGCCGCGTGAGGCTCGTGAACCGCGCGAGGCACGCGAAGCACGCGAGCCGCGCGAGGCACGCGAACCGCGTGAAGCGCGCGACCGCAACGCGGAACGCGCAGCGCGTCCGGAAGCAACCGAACGTCCGGAACGCCGCGAGCGTCCGGATCGTGGCGAACGCGCCGAGCGTGGCGACCGCGCTGAACGAACCGAGCGCGCGGAACGCGGCGAGCGTCGCAAGCCGCAACCGGAAGCCGCCGTCGAGGCGCTGACGCAAGGCGAAACGGTGCCGTCGGAAATCGTCGAAGCGGCGCAGGCCAATGCGGACGCGCAAGTGGCCGGCATCGATGCGGCATCCGACGCGGCGGCCGCACGTGACGGCGAAGAGCGTCGTCGCCGTCGCCGTGGGCGTCGTGGCGGTCGTCGCGAGCGCGAAGAAGACGGCATGACGGTGAATCACGCGGCGGACGTCGCCGAAGCAGAAGGCGCAGCAGAGAGCACTTCGGCGCAAGCCGGCGTGTTTGATGCGGAAGCCGCGCAGGAAGCGGCTGCACGTCGCGAACCCCGCCCGGCCGCGCCGCAACCGGTGGAAGCGTCGGTGCAGCAACCGGCCGCTCAGCCGCTCGAAGCGAAGCCGCAAGAGCAAGCGCCCGCCGCTGCGGAGGAAGCGCCGGTCGCCAAGACTGTTGAGGCCGAGCCTTTCGAACTGAAGGCGCAAACGCCCGAACCGACGAACTTCGATCTCTTCGCCAAGCCCGCTCCGGCACCGGAGGTCGAGAATCCGTTCGGTCCGGAGCCGAAGGTCGCCGAGACGAAATTGGCCGATCCGTTCGCACCCGCGTCCGCGCCGGTCGCATCCGAAGAGCCGAAGCCCGTGGAAACGGCGCCGACGCCCGTCGAGCCGGTCGCGGCCGAGCCTGCCGAAGTCGCCGAGCCGGTGAAGACCGCCGCTGTCGCATCGACGCCCGAAGCGACGGCCGTCGAGCCAGTGAAGCCGGTCGAGATCGCGCAAGCGCAGACGCAAGCGCCGGTCTTCGCGCCGGAGCCTGTCGCAGTCGTCGCCGAGCCGGTGAAGGTCGCTGCGCCCGCCGCGCCTGCAACGTCGACGCCGATCGCCGTCGACACCCTTCAGCCGATGCTGGAGCGTGCGGGCCTCGTCTGGGTGAACACCGACGAAGGCAAGCTGCGCGAAGCCAATGCCGCCGCCGCACGCGAGCCGGCTGCGGTGCGCGTGCCGCGCGAACGCAAGGCACTTCCGCCGGCCGACACCGCGCCCATGCAGCAAGTGGAAACCAGCAAGCAGGCCCACTAAGCGCGCGCGTCCCGTTCACTCCGGTGAACGGGCAAAAGCCAGAAACGCCATCGATCCCCGATCGATGGCGTTTTTTTGCGTCGTAAAACGGCTGAACCGAGGGAAAACCGCGACTCCGTGGCAGTGCGTCCCGATGTCCCGCTTCCGTTAGAATGGAACGATCCAACCATTATTCGAACAAGGCCGAAGCGGCCGAGCCGAGCCCCGAGTCATCATGCCCCGACGCATCATTCCTCTCGCCGATGTCAGCGCGATCCCGGATTTCTCCGGCGCCGCGACATCGCCGTCCGGGCTGCTCACGGACACGCTCGCGCGCCCATTGCGGGATTTGCGCATTTCCGTGACAGATCGCTGCAACTTTCGCTGCGTGTACTGCATGCCACGCGAAGTGTTCGATAAGGATTACCAGTTTCTCCCGCACGCCGCCCTGCTCTCGTTCGAGGAAATCGAGCGCCTCGCGCGCGTATTCGTCGCCCACGGCGTGGAAAAGATTCGCCTTACGGGCGGCGAGCCGCTTCTGCGCAAGAACATCGAATTCCTGATCGAGCGGCTCGCGCTGTTGCGCACGCCGGAAGGCCCCCCGCTCGATCTGACGCTCACGACAAACGGCTCGCTCCTCGCGCGCAAGGCGAAGTCGCTGAAGGACGCGGGTTTGTCGCGCGTCACAGTGAGCCTCGATGCGCTCGACGACGCCCTCTTTCGCCGCATGAACGATGCCGATTTCGCGGTCGCCGACGTGCTGAACGGCATCGAGACGGCGCAAGCCGCCGGGCTCGCTCCGATCAAGGTGAACATGGTCGTGAAGCGCGGCACGAACGATCAGGAAATCGTCCCGATGGCGCGCCATTTCAAAGGCAGCGGCGCGGTTCTGCGTTTCATCGAGTATATGGATGTCGGCGCGTCGAACGGCTGGAACATGAGCGAAGTGCTGCCTTCGGCGCAAGTGGTCGAACGCATCGACGCGCACTTTCGGCTGGAACCGCTCGAAGCCCACACGGCCGCGGAAACGGCGCAGCGCTGGGGCTATCGCGACGGCAGCGGTGAAATCGGCGTGATTTCGAGCGTCACACGCGCGTTTTGCGACTCGTGCACGCGTGCCCGGCTCTCGACGGAAGGCAAGCTGTATCTGTGTCTCTTCGCGGTTTCCGGCCACGACCTGCGCGGACTGATCCGCAGCGGCGCGGGCGACGACGAAGTCGCCACAGCCATCGCGCGAATCTGGGAGGCGCGCGGCGACCGGTATTCGCAATTGCGCGGCAGCGCATCGGCGCCATCTCGCGACGATGCACGTCGCGTCGAGATGTCGTACATCGGCGGCTGAGCGCGGCGGATCGTTCGTGCTGAGCGCTCATTCATCGTCCAGCGTCACGGCGCTCGTGCTCGCGGGCGGACGCGGCTCGCGCATGGGCGGCATCGACAAGGGCATGCAGCCGTTTCGCGGTGAGCCGCTCGCGTTGCACGTGATGCGGCGCATCGCGCCTCAGGCGGGCGCGCTTCTGATCAGCGCAAATCGTTCCATCGAAGACTACGCGCGCCTCGGCGCGGCATTCGGCGCGCGCGTTGTCGCGGACGCGCGCGCGGATTTCCCCGGGCCGCTCGCCGGCATCGCCGCTGCGTTGCGCGTTGCGAGCACCGAATTCGTTCTGACCGCGCCTTGCGACGCCCCTTTCGTCGACGAACACATCGGCGCCGCGTTGATGCAAGCACTCGACGCGCACGGCGGCGACGTTGCATACGCAGCAACAATCGACGCGTCGGGCGAAGTCATGGCCCACCCCGTTTTCGCGTTGCTGCGTACATCGCTCGCCGACGACCTGGACGCCTGGCTGGACGCGGGCGAGCGCAAGGTGCGCGCGTGGTACGCGCGCCACAAGGCGGTGGAAGTCCAATTTCACGACGAACGCGCGTTTTACAATATCAACGATTTACAGCAGCTCGCCGATCTGGAACGCCGCTGACTCGTTCAACCGGCTGCCCGCTCACATCGCCATTGCGGGCGCTCAACCACCGCGCGGCCACGTGCTGCTTCGCCGGATTCCGGCCGCGATCCACGCCGATTCATGACCACGTCCAAGGATTTTTCCGCCTGCGTCGCCCACTACGATCCGAATGCGCTGCCCGTTGAAGCCGCGCAGGAAATCGTGCGTCAGTGGGCCATGCCGCGCATGCGGGACGCGCAGATCGAGCGCGTGAGCCTGTTCGACGCGCTCGGCCGCGTGCTCGCCGAGGATGTGATCTCGCCCATCGACGTTCCCGCTTACGACAATTCCGCGATGGACGGCTACGCGTTCGCCGGCGATGTGCTCTCGCGCGGTGGCGATACGGTCGGCTTGTCCGTCGCGGGCACGGCGCTCGCCGGGCGGCCGTTCGAAGGCGAGCCGGGCGCGGATCAATGCGTGCGGATCATGACGGGCGCGCTCATCCCGCCCGGCTGCGACACGGTCGTGCCGCAGGAGTTCGTCACGCGCGAAGGCGACGCGATCCGCTTTTCGCCGGCGACGATCCGTGCCGGCCAGAATCGCCGCCTCTCCGGCGAGGATCTCGCGAAAGGCAAGCCGGCGCTGCTCGCGGGTCGCGTCGTGCGGGCATCGGATCTCGGTTTGCTCGCGTCGCTGGGCATCGGCGAAGTGTCGGTCCGCAGGCGGCTCACCGTCGCCTTTTTTTCGACGGGCGACGAATTGCGTTCGGTCGGCGAAACGCTGAGCCCTGGCAGCCTTTACGACAGTAATCGCTACACGCTCTTCGCAATGCTCAAGCGGCTCGGCGTCGAAACCGTCGATCTGGGTATCGTGCGCGACGATCGCGCCTCGCTCGAAAAGGCGCTGCGTCATGCGACCGAAAGCGCCGATGTCGTCATCAGTTCGGGCGGCGTGTCGGTTGGCGATGCGGACTTCACGCGCGAGCTGATGAATTCGCTCGGCGACGTCGCCTTCTGGAAGATCGCGATGCGCCCCGGCCGCCCGCTGGCATTCGGCCGGCTGTGGTCGGGCGAGCGCCCGGGCGCGGGCGAGTCGGCGCTCTTCTTCGGGTTGCCGGGGAACCCGGTCGCCGTAATGGCGACGTTCTACTTCATCGTGCGCGAGGCGCTTCTGGCGATGTCGGGCGCGATGCGCCAGCCGCTCACGGTCATCCGCGCGCGCGCCGCCGAGCCGATGAAAAAGCGCGCGGGCCGCACCGAGTTCCAGCGCGGAATCGCGACGCGCGACGACGACGGGCGCTTTCGCGTCGTCACCACCGGTCCGCAGGGTTCCGGCGTGCTGAGTTCGATGAGCGAAGCGAACTGCTTCATCGTGCTCGAGCACGCGCGCGGCGACGTCGAAGCGGGCGACGAAGTCGAAATCGTGCCGTTCGACGGCCTGATCTGATCCGGCGCCGCCGCCAGCCGGTACAAACATTCCTACATCGATAGACGGGGCTTTCCTTCCATGAAAAAGCAGATTTCATTCATCGCACCGGGACAGACCGCCAAGGCGCTGATTCTCGTGTACCTGACTTTCAGCGTGCCCATTGTGCTGCTCGGCGTCGTGGTCGCGTTCGTGCGATACGGCTCGGTGGAAGTGAGCACCGTCACGAGCGCGCTGCTCCTGAACGCGATTCTCGGTTTCATCCTGCTGTGGATCGCGTGCCACGCGTACAACTGGGTGGCCTCGCGTTTCGGCGGCATCGAGATCGTGCTCTCCGACGCGCCGGAGGAAGCGTGAGCGCCCCGATCATCCGCGCGGCCTCGCCCGCCGACGTCGCCGCGATCTTCGGCCTGATGTACGAGCTGGCCGAGTTCGAGAAGCTCACGCATCTGTTCATCGCGACGGAGCAAGGCGTGCATGACGCGCTCTTCGGCGCACGACCGGCCGCTGAAGCGCTCGTCGCGGAAGTCGAAGGCGAAATCGTCAGCTATGCGCTCTTCTTCCAGAACTTCTCGACTTTCCTCGGCAAGCGCGGCCTGTATCTCGAAGACCTCTACGTGCGTCCTTCGATGCGCGGCAGCGGCCTCGGGACGCTGATGCTGAAAAAGCTCGCCGCGCTCGCGGTCGAGCGCCAGTGCGGCCGCTTCGAATGGTCGGTGCTGGACTGGAATCAGAACGCCATCGATTTCTACGAAAAGATGGGCGCGACCGTGCTGCCCGACTGGCGCATCGTGCGCGTGACGGGCGAGCCGCTCGAACGCCTCGCGTCCTGAATCGCGTCCTGCATCACGGCTCGTCGTCGCCTTCGGGCGATGACGGATCGCCGAACGCCTCGCCCAACAATCCCGCCGCCTGTTCGCCGGGCAACGCCTCGACATCCCGAAGGCGCTTGCCCATCTGCCGCGTGCGCGTCTGCGCCGCTTCGATCGAGCGCGTCACCGTTTCGAGCTGCGACTTTGTTCGCGCCAGCACTTCGCCGAACTTGCCGAACTCAGTCTTCACCGCGCCGAGCACCTGCCACACTTCGCTGGAACGCTTCTCGATGGCCAGCGTGCGGAAGCCCATCTGCAGGCTGTTGAGGAGCGCGGTCAGCGTCGTGGGTCCCGCGACGGTCACGCGAAACTCGCGCTGCAACGAATCGCTCAGGCCAGGACGGCGCAAGACTTCCGCGTAGAGACCTTCGGTCGGCAGGAAGAGCAATGCGAAGTCCGTCGTGTGCGGCGGCGCAACGTACTTCTGCGCGATCGATTTCGCCTCCGCGCGCAAGCGCCCTTCCAGCGCGCGCGACGCGTCCTCGACACCGGCCGGGTCCGCGCGTTCCTGCGCATCGATCAGACGCTCGTAGTCCTCGCGCGGAAATTTCGCGTCGATGGGCAGCCACACGGGCGTAGCCACGTCGCCCGGCGCACCCGGCGCGTCGTGCCGGCCAGGCAGCCTGATCGCGAACTCGACGCGTTCGTTGCTCTTCGGAACCGTCGCGACGTTCTTCGCGTACTGATCGGGCGTGAGCAACTGTTCCAGCAGCGCTTCGAGCTGCACTTCGCCCCAGATGCCGCGCGTCTTGACGTTGGTCAGTACCTTCTTCAGATCGCCGACACCCGCCGCGAGCGTCTGCATCTCGCCGAGTCCCCGATGCACCTGCTCCAGCCTGTCGGAGACGAGCTTGAACGACTCGCCGAGCCGTTGCTCCAGCGTCGCGTGCAACTTTTCGTCGACGGTGCGGCGCATCTCGTCGAGCTTCGTCGCGTTGTTCGCCTCGATGTCCTTCAGGCGCGCTTCGAGCGTCGCGCGCACTTCGCCGAGCCGCCGCTCGTTCGCTTCGGAAAGCTGCGCGAGATGCAGCGACATGGAATCGGCGAAGCGCTTCAACGCGTTGCCCTGATCCTCGCGCGCCTGCTGGCTTTGCTGTGCGAGCTGCTGCGCAAGCGCGTCGAATTGCGCGTTCTGCACGTTCGACGTGCTCGCCAGTTGCGTCGAAAGCGTCTGATGGAATTGCGCGAAGCCGCTTTGCGATTCCATGCGCGAGACGCGCGCGCTCTCCGCGATATCGCCACGCAAGCCGCGTTCGAGCCGTTCCTGCGCGCGCGCGTGTGCCTCGCCCATGTCGTTGACGCGATCGGTGAGCGCTTCGAACTCGTCGAAGATGACCGCGTTCGAATTGCGCCGCATCGTCATGACGAGCGCGACGAGCGAGACCACCAGCGCGATCGCCAGCACGGCGATCGCGCCAACCAGCAGTTCCATCATTTCTTCAGTACGTCCGGATTGATCGGGTTCGGCGGATTGCCTGCGCGCGGCCCTTCGCCCAGCGCGGCGATGAGATTGTCGGCCGCGAGATTGGCCATCGCGCGGCGCGTGCCTTCGGTCGCGCTCGCGATATGCGGCGTCAGCACGACGTTGTCGAGCAGCAGGAAATCCGGGTTGAAATTCGGCTCGCCCTCGAACACGTCGATGCCCGCCGCCGCGATGCGCTTGTCGCGCAACGCCGCGATCAACGCCGCATCGTCGACGATGCCGCCGCGCGCGATATTCGTCAGCGTCGCCGTCGGCTTCATCAGCGCGAGTTCGGCCGCGCCGATCGTATGATGGCTTTCCTTCGAGTAAGGCACGACGAGCACGACATGATCCGCGCGCTTGAGCAGATCTTCCTTCGACGCGTACTCGGCATTCAGCTCGCGCTCGATTTCCGGCGCGACGCGCGAACGGTTGTGATACATCACGCGCATGTTGAAGCCGGCCGCCCGCCGCGCCAGCGCCTGCCCGATGCGCCCCATGCCGATCACGCCGAGCGTCGAGCCGTAGACATCGGTGCCGAGGAACGAGTCGAACGACCACTTCTGCCACTTGCCCGCGCGCAGAAAGTGCTCGGATTCGGTGACGCGACGCGCCGCCGCCATCATCAGCGCCCAGCCGAAATCGGCCGTGGTTTCGTTCAGCACGTTGGGCGTGTTGGTGCCGAGCACCTTGTGCGCGTCGAACGCCCGCATGTCGAAGTTGTTGTAGCCGACCGCCATGTTCGCAACGACCTTCAGATTCGGCGCGCCCGAAAGCTCTTTCTCGCCGACCATCTCGCCCGCCGTGAACGCGCCGTCCTTGTCGGCGAGACGCCGCGCGAACTCTTCCTGCGGGAGCACGTCGCCGAGATTCACATCGACATCGAAATGCTGCTTCAGTCGCTCGATCACGTCGGGAAAAGTGGGACGCGCTACCAGCACTTTCTTCTTCATCGGTTGCTCCTAGAAAAATAGCCAGCCCAGAACGGCGAAAAGCGGCAAGAGAATCGCGCCCGACCACGCCATGAAACCGAAGAAACTCGGCATGCGTACGCCGCGCGATTCGGCGATCGCCTTCACCATGAAATTCGGCGCATTGCCGATATACGTGTTCGCGCCCATGAAGACCGCGCCCGCGGAGATGGCGGCGAGCGTCGTGGCGTCGCTGGTCATGAGCGTGCGTGCGTCGCCGCCCGCGAGATTGAAGAAGACGAGGTAGGTCGGTGCGTTGTCGAGAAACGACGACAGAAGACCGGTCGCCCAGAAATACGCGATGTCGACGGGCTTGCCCTGCGCATCCGACACCGCGTGCACGATGCCCGCGAACGCGCCCGATTCACCCGCGCGCAGGATCGTGATGACCGGCGCGATGGTGATGAAGATCGCCGCGAAAAGCTTCGCGACTTCCTCGATGGGCGCCCAGTCGAACGCGTTCCCCGCGCGCGCGCTTTTCGGCGTGAGCGCGAGCGATGCGAGCAGCACGGCGACGAGCAGCACGTCGCGCACGAGATTCTGCAACTGGACATGCGTGCCGAAGATGTCGAACGTGATGCCGGGTTTCCAGATGCCGCTCATCAGCACGAGCACGACGATCGCCGCGAGCAGCGCGAAATTGATCTTGCCGTCGATGCCGAGCGGCGGCGTATCCGGCGTCGGGTCGAGAAACGCGGGCCGCGCGTCGTGCCTGCGCCAGTAGAAACCGTCCAGCACGAAGAACACCGCGAGGAGCACGGCGCAGACGAAGAGCATCGGCAGCGCGAGATGCACGGTAGTCCAGAAGAAGCCGACGCCGTTGAGAAAGCCGAGAAAAAGCGGCGGATCGCCGAGCGGCGTGAGCGAGCCGCCTGCGTTCGCGACGAGAAAGATGAAGAACACGACGACATGCACGACGTGCTTGCGATTGTCGTTCGCGCGCAAAAGCGGCCGGATCAGCAGCATGGCCGCGCCCGTCGTGCCCATGACGCTCGCGAGCGCGGTGCCGAGCGCGAGCAGTCCGGTATTGAGATGAGCCGAGCCGTGCAGGTTGCCGCGTACGCAAATGCCGCCCGCAACCGTATACAGCGCTGCGAGCAGAATGATGAACGGCACGTACTCTTCGAGCATCGCGTGGACGAGCACGCTGCCCGCCGTGCCGACACCGAACGCAAGCCCGAAGGGCGCGAGGAACGCGATCGCCCACCCCGCCGCGATCTTGCCGAAATGGTGATGCCAAACCTTCGGCGCGACGAGCGGAAACACCGCGATGGAAAGCAGGATGCCGACGAACGGTATGCCCCATGTGGCCGGGAGCGTCGCGCCGTCGGGCGTCGCAGCAGCGGCCGGCGCCGCGATCAGCGCCAGCATCGCGCAAGGCACGTACAAAACCAGACGCCGCATTGACTCACGCTCCGCGCACGACGATCACATGCACGCGATACGGCCCATGCGCGCCGAGCACGATGGTCTGTTCGATATCGCCGGTGCGCGACGGACCCGACACGAAGTTCACCGCGCGCGGCAACTCGCCGCGCTCGGCGCGCATCAACGCGAATGCATCTTCATGCGCGGCGACGATGCGCGACGCCGGCACGATCGCGATATGCGTCTGCGGCAAGAGCGCGCCGGATGCGGGCGTCTGCGCGCCCGAGAGCAGCACGAGCGAACCGGTTTCAGCCGTCGCGCAGAAGCAGCCGGTGATGCCGACGAGATCTTCATCGGCAGGCTTGCGAAACGCCGCCCGAATGCCCGCTTCGGACCAGCGCAGATGAGCAAGCGCGGGCCACGCGACGACATCGACGGGAAGGTTCAGCGATTGGAGATAGCGCACGGCTTCGGCGGGCGCATCGTCGATCGATTCGACTTCGGCGACGGTCGTGGAAAGACGCTCCGCTTCGAGCGTAAAGCGCGCGATGAGCTCGTCACGCGTCTGAGGCAACGGAGGACGCGGACCCGCCGGATGTCGCTCGACATACTCGTCTGCGCCAGCGCGCTCGGCATCCGTAGCCGTGCCGCGACGGCCCTGCGCGCTGCGAATGCGCGCGAGAATATTGCGGCGCGCGTCCGATGTATCCATGGTGCCGTCCTCGTGTTGGCGTGCTTGAGATTCGTGCGCGCCGCGATGATTTACGACGCGTCCGAATTATAGCGAGCGGCATACACGCACGAACCTCGGCCGAACGGCATAGGCCGAATGGACGAATGCGCGTCGCTCAGTCGTCGCCGACCGGCTGCTCGATGCCGAAGACCTGACGCAGATAGGCGAGATACGCCTTGTCGTCGCACATGTTTTTGCCGGGCGAATCGGAGAGTTTCGCGACCGGCTGACCGTTGCATCGAACCATCTTGATGACGATTTGCAGCGGCTGATAGCCGAGATCGTTGGTGAGATTCGTGCCGACGCCGAACGCGAGCTGGCAACGTCCGCGAAAACGCTCGTACAGCTGCAGCACCTTCGGGATATCGAGCGCGTCGGAGAACACGAGCACTTTCGTGCGCGGGTCGCAGCGGTTTTCTTCGTAATGCCGGATGAGGCGCTCGCCCCAATCGAAGGGATCGCCCGAATCGTGGCGCGCGCCGTCGAACAGCTTGCAGAAGTACATGTCGAAGTCGCGCAGAAACGCCTTCATGCCGTAGACGTCCGACAGCGCGATGCCGAGGTCGCCGCGATATTCTTTCGCCCACATCTCGAAGCCGAAGATCTGCGAGTCGCGCAGACGCGGGCCGAGCGCCTGACACGCCTGCAAGTACTCATGCGCCATCGTGCCGAGCGGCCGCAAGCCGTGCTTCATCGCATAGAAGCAGTTGCTCGTGCCGGCGAACTGCGCGCCGAGCTTGTCCTTCAGCGTGAGCACGACTTCCTCGTGCCACTGCCCCGAAAAACGGCGGCGCGTGCCGTAATCGGCGATCTTGCAGTCCGAATATTCGGGTGGCGTGGCGAGCAGCTTGATCTTGTCGCGCAGGCGCTCGCGGCCGGTTTCGTACTCGGGCTTGCGCTGCGTGTTGCGGAAATAGACTTCGTTGACGATCGCGAGCACCGGAATCTCGAAGAGAATCGTGTGCAGCCACGGCCCTTCGATCTCGATGTCGATCTCGCCGTTCTTCTTGGGCGACGGCGAAATGCGGATCGACTTTTCATTCAGATGGAAGAGCGCGAGGAAATCGATGAAGTCGCTCTTGATGAAGCGCATGCGCCGCAGATAATCCAGTTCCTCTTCCTTGAAGCGCAGATTGCAAAGCTGGCGCACTTCGTCGCGAATTTCATCGATATACGGCACGAGATCGACATTCGGCGTGCGGCAGCGGAAGCGATATTCGACATGCGCCGCGGGGAAGTGATGCAGCACGACCTGCATCATCGTGAACTTGTAGAGGTCGGTATCAAGCAGCGAATTGATGATCATGGTTCTGACGGGAACATCCACGCGAATGGACCGCGCGCTTTGCCTGCTTGCCAGCGCGCAGCCCGAGGCCTTTAGGGTCATGTTACCCGAATGTCCGCGCGGACATGATCCGTGCCCTGCCCTTTTGCGACGCCGCGCATACATACATCACGAATCGATATAAAGAGCGCTTCGCGCGGCGCGCGCCCACTTTTACCGTTACGCTACAATATGCGTTTCGGCAAGCGCACCTTCCGGCCCATGCAGCCGCCAGGGCGCCGCCCCCACGAATTCCGCATGCAGGAGCCTGAATGACTCACGTTGTGACCGAAAGCTGCATCAAGTGCAAGTACACCGATTGCGTGGACGTGTGCCCGGTGGATTGCTTCCGCGAAGGTCCCAACTTTCTCGCGATCGATCCCGACGAGTGCATCGACTGCGCCGTGTGCGTCGCCGAGTGCCCGGTGAACGCTATCTACGCCGAAGAAGACGTGCCTGGCGACCAGCAGCACTTCACCGAACTGAACGCTGAACTCGCGCGTAACTGGCCGAGCATCACGAAGACGAAAGGCTCGCTTCCGGAAGCGGACGAGTTCAAGGACGTCAAGGAAAAGCTGAGTCTGCTCGAGCGTTGATTGTTGCGCTCGCCGACGCACGCGCTTCATTTGATTGCAAAAAATGCGTATCAAATGAAGATTGAGCGTTGACACGCCAAAAGCAGCCCCCTATAATTCCGCTTCTCTGCTGTAGATGTTCCCCGATAGCTCAGTCGGTAGAGCGCCGGACTGTTAATCCGTAGGTCCCTGGTTCGAGCCCAGGTCGGGGAGCCAAAAACTCCAGCAAGTCGGTTTCAAAAGAACTCGGTCAATTGGCTGAGTTTTTATTTCAGTTGTAGATGTTTTAGTTGTTCCCCGATAGCTCAGTCGGTAGAGCGCCGGACTGTTAATCCGTAGGTCCCTGGTTCGAGCCCAGGTCGGGGAGCCAAAAGCTTCTGTCAAAAAGCCCAGTCGCATGACTGGGCTTTTTGCTTTGTGCGCTGACTTCATCGCTTCACGCAAGCCACACGACGGTCAGCGAGCGCACGCCCTGCGCGCCGCGAATCAGCACGCCTTCGATATCCGCCGTCGCCGACGGCCCCGTCACGAGTACCGCATAGCGCGCCGATTTGAAATCGTCGCGTCGATACACCTGCTGCAAGCCCTCGACGAGTTGCGCCGCGTCGAGCAGCACGACGAGATGCTGCGACAGATAGCCGATCGCGTTCACGACGTACTCTTCTTCGCTGAACCACACCGAGCCCGTTTCAGCCACGCCGAAGCGCCCTCGCACGATGCCCACATCGACATCCTGAAGCGATGCCGGCACGGTATCGGATGAAAGCGGCCGCGTGCCGTCGACGCCCGGAACCGCCGATGCAATCACCTTCGCATCGGCAAAGCGTGCCGCGATCAGCGCGTTCACGTCTTCGAGACTGGCCGCTTCGACGCATGTGCCGCCCATCGCGGTGAGCGCGCTCGTAAAGCGCGCCTTCAGTTCGCCTTCCGGCGACGGGAACACGGGCACGTCCGGGCGCGGACGCGATGCGGGCTGCGCCGCGCGGATCTTCGAGAGAAAAGCTTCGCGAGTCGTCATTTATCGAGCTTCCGGTTTTTCCTGTACCACTCGTGAAAAGTCTCGGCGGGCGCTTCGGGCAGATCGCGGCCGCGTCCCCAGATATTGAGCGGGTTGTAGAGCACGAAGTTGGGCAGGCGCTTCAACGCGCCGCCGAGCGATGCGACCGTTGCACGATAGAGCGTCGGGCTCGCGAGCAGGCGCCCCGCCATCTTCAGCACTTCCTGCTTCACGAACGGCACTTCGTGCTTCTCGGCGATGACCTCGCGCCACTTGTAGATCTGCTCGTGAATGTTCACCTTCACGGGACACACGTTCGTGCAACTGCCGTTCATCGTCGACGCGAACGGCAGCGCGCTATAGCGCTTCAAGTCGTGCGTCGGATTGATGATCGCGCCGATCGGACCGGAGTACGTCCCGCCATACGAAAGCCCGCCGCTTCTGCGATACACCGGACACGTATTCATGCACGCGCCGCAGCGGATGCACTTGAGCGAGTACCAGAAATCGTCCATCGCGAGGCGTTCTGAGCGGCCGTTATCGACGAGGATGAAGTGCATCTCCGTGCCCGGACGCGGCGCGCGAAAATGCGACGTGTACTGCGTGATCGGCGAGCCGAGCGCGCTTCTCGACAACATTCGAACGAACACGCCGAGATCGCTGATCGTCGGAATGATCTTTTCGATGCCGATCGACGCGATATGCAGCGGCGGCACGTTCGCCGAAAGATCCGCGTTGCCCTCGTTCGTGCACACGACGACCGTGCCCGTCTCCGCGACCGCGAAGTTGCAGCCCGTCATGCCCGCCGTCTTCTCGCGCACGAAATACGGCCGCGTGTTCATGCGCTGGCTTTCCGCGAGATAGTGGATGTCGCTGTTCCGCGGATCGGTGCCGATCGTCTTGCCGAACAGTTCGGCCACGTCCGCGCGCAGCTTGTGCACGGCCGGCACGACCATATGGCTCGGATCCTGATGATCGAGTTGCTGGATGCGCTCGCCGAGATCGGTTTCCATCACCGTGATGCCGCGTGGTCCGAGATAGTCGCGCATGTAGCACTCGTCGGTGAGCATCGACTTGCTCTTCACGAGCGACGTCATGCCGCGCTCGCTCATCAGCTTGAAGACGAGCGCGTTGTGCTCCTCGGCGTTCGCCGCGAAATGCACGACGACGCCGTTTTTCTCGGCCTGATCGACGAACTGCGCGATGTAATCGGCGAGATTGGACAGCGTGTGTTCCTTGATCGCCGATGCGAGATTGCGCATCGTCTCCCATTCGGGGATGCCGTGCGCCTGCGCGTCGCGCTTGCTGCGCAAGTCCCACAGACGCTTGTCGTGGAACGCGACGTGATCCGGCTTCTGCAGGAACGCGCCCGCCGCCTTCGCGTGATCGATACGAACGCTTTTGCTCATGCGCGCGCTCCGTTCAGAACCTGCGCGATGTGGATGAACTTCGCATCGGCTTTCATGCGCTCGGCGCAGCCTTGCTGATGCATGAGACACGACATGTCGCCCGACACGATGTACTCCGCGCCCGCGCCGACGTGATCGCGCACCTTGTCCTGACCCATCCGCACGGAGACGGCCTCTTCCGTCACCGAGAACGTGCCGCCGAATCCGCAGCATTCGTCGGGACGCGCGGGCGCGACGAATTCGATACCCCTCACGCGTTCGAGCAGCGTGCGCGGCTTCGAATACGGCGTTCCGGCCACTTCCGAATTCGACGTTTCGCGCAGATGCCGCACCGCGCTGCAACTGTTGTGCAGCCCGACCTTGTGCGGAAATTCGGCCCACGGAAACTCGCGCACCTTCAGCACGTCGTGCAGGAATTCGACGAGCTCGAACGTGTTGCGCCGCACCTTCTGCACGGCGCTCGTCTGCTCGATCGCGGTGAAATGCTCGCGTACGTGATGCGTGCAACTCGCCGATGGCCCGACGACATAGTCGTACTCGGCGAAATTGCGCGCGAACACGCGCTCGGCGCCGGCAGCCTCCTTGTGTGCGCCGCTATTGGCCATCGGCTGGCCGCAACAGGTCTGATCCTGCGGATAGTCGACGTCCACGCCCAGCCGTTCGAGCAGTTCGAGCGTGGCGATGCCGACTTGCGGATAAAAAGCGTCGATGAAACAGGGGACGAACAAGGCGACTTTCATGACGGGTTCGGCGATTTGGTAAGCTTGGTCTGACCAAGACTTTAATGAGATGCCTCTTTCGTGTCAAACTCGGGCATTCCCCGGCTTTCACCTCGCATTCACGCCGAACGATGACTTTCCAGCCCGTCCATGCGCATTCCTACGCCCGCGTGCGTCTCTCCGATGTCGTGTCGGGACAGATCCGGGAATTGATTTCGAACGGCACGCTGCTGCCGGGCCAGCGCCTGCCCGCCGAGCGCGATCTGGCGGAGCAGTTGAACGTGTCGCGTCCGTCGCTGCGGGAGGCGTTGATCCGTCTGGAGTCGGACGGATTCATCCGCGCGGCCGGGCGCGGCGGTTTTGTCGTATCGGATGTGACCGCGCCGCTCGTGTCGCATCCGCTCGCCGCCCTGCTCGAGCAACAGCCGAACGCGAGCGCCGACGTTCTCGAACTTCGCCACGGCCTCGAAACGCTCTCGACCGCCTACGCCGCCGAGCGCGCCACCGACGACGATCTGGCGCGCATCGCCGCTGCCTTCGACGCGCTGCAAAACGCCGTCGCCGAAAAAAGCACGCGCATCGCGGAGAGAGACGCGGCGTTCCATCTCGCCATCGCGGACGCGACGCACAACGTCGCGCTCACGCACGTCATGCACGGACTCAATGAACTGGTGCGCGAATCGATGCTCACGTCGCACCGTCTCGTCGATTACGACGACGAAGTCGAAGCGAACCTGATGACGCAGCATCGCGCGATCTTCGATGCGATCGTAGCGCGCGATCCGGCGCGGGCGCGGGAGTGCGCGGGCGCGCATCTCGATTACGTGCGCACGCTGTATCGCGATGTTCCCGCGAAGAAAAACCGCGCGGCCTGATCCAATCACATTACGAATCTGTAAGCCGCAAGAAAGTGATGATAGGACGTCGCCTACACGCATTTCGGACACGCACGGCTAACGCGGGCGGCGCATCCTCGCGATACTGAAACCGTCGAAAACAACATGCGAAGGAGGACAACATGCCTTATCTACTCGGATGGCTGCTCGGCGTGCCGGTCATCGTGCTGGTGATTCTGTATCTGATCTTTCATTGACCGCATGCGGGCACGAGATGCATCGAAGAGCCAAGGGCGTCGATACAATACGACGCCCTTTCTCTTTTCCGAAGGATGACGATGAACCGCTCCGTCCTCGCGCTCGCCGCATCGCTCGCACTTTTCTCCGGCGCCGGACTCGCGCACGCGGAGGAAATCGCGAGCGTCAACACCAACTTCCGCTTCACCGGATCGGACCGCGTGACCGTCGATGCGTACGACGATCCGCTCGTCCAGGGCGTCACCTGCTATGTGTCCCGCGCGCGCACGGGCGGCGTGAAAGGCACGCTGGGCATCGCCGAAGATCCGACCGAAGCGTCGATCGCGTGCCGCCAGGTCGGGCCGATCAAGATCGCCGAACCGCTCAAGCAGAAAACCGACGTGTTCTCGGCCGGCATGTCCTTCATCTTCAAGACGCTGCATGTGGTGCGCGTCGTCGATACGAAACGCAATACGCTCGTCTATCTGACTTACAGCGACCGCATCGCGACCGGCAGCCCGAAAAACAGCGTGACGGCGGTTCCGATACCCGAGGGCACGACCATACCGGTGAAGTGACACGCAACTGTCCGGCCGGGCGCGAAGCAAAGTTGTAAACTGGGCGATTCCGCTTATCTCAGAATTGCTCGATCATGCACGCCGACCGTTTCCGCAATGCCGCACGCTACTGGCGCTCGCCGCTCGTGCCGGACGCGGACATGGTCACGGCCGAATACTACGATCACGAATTCTCGCCGCACTGGCATGACGCCTATACGGTGCCCGTGATCGAGGCCGGCGCGGAGTGCTTCGACTATCGCGGCGCGCATCACGTCGCCGAAGCCGGTTCGGTGCCGGTGATCAATCCCGGCGAAGTGCATACCGGCGCGCGGGCCGTCGATGCGGGCTGGCGCTATCGCGTGTTCTATCTGCCGGTGCCGTTCGTCGAAACGCTCGCGCGCGACCTGTCGGGGCGGCCGGAATCGTCGCCGTGGTTTCCGGATGAAATCATCCGCGATCCCGATCTCGCGCGGCGTTTGCAGATCGCGCATCGCCTGCTGGAAAACGGCGCCGACCCGCTCGCCGCGGAACTGGCGCTCGTCGATGCAGTGACGACGCTGCTCGGACGCCACGCGCTCGAACGTCCGCGCATCGCGCCGCTCGCCGCCGACGCGCACCGCGTCACGACGATGAAATCCCGCCTCGCCGACGATCTCCTCGAACCCGTCACGCTCGCCGAACTCGCGCAGACGGTCGGTCTCTCGACCTTCCACGCGGCGCGCCTCTTCACGCGCGAAACCGGTCTTGCGCCGCATGCGTGGCGCAATCAGCTGCGGATCGTGCGCGCGCTGCCGGCGTTGCGCGCGGGCGCATCCGTGACGGATGTCGCGGCGGCGAGCGGTTTCACGGATCAGAGTCACTTCACGCGCCATTTCAAGCGCACGTTCGGCGTGCCGCCCGGCCGCTGGCGTTAGGCGGTCCGGCCTCGGGAAAGCGCAAGAACGTACAAGCATTCTCATCGACGTTTTGCGTATCCTCGCTTCCATAGGAGGAAATCTTGAAAGCAACACCTTTGCGCGAATTCGCCGCCGGCGCACGCGACACCATCCCGATGATGATCGGCGCCGCGCCCTTCGGCGTGATCTTCGGCACGCTCGTCACCGCAAGTCCGCTCACGCTCTGGCACGGCCAGTTGATGTCGCTCGTCGTGTTCGCGGGCTCGGCGCAGTTCATCGCGGTCGGCCTGATCGCGTCGCACGCGAGCTTCGCCGTCATTCTGGCGACGACGCTCGTCGTCAATCTGCGTCATGTGCTCTATTCCGCGACGCTCGCGCCGTATGTCGCGCATCTGCCGCGCCGCTGGCGCTGGGCGCTCGCGGGCATGCTCACCGACGAAGTTTTCGCCGTCGCCTACGCGCACTATCGGAAGCGCGCGCCGGGCGAGATCGGGCCGCACTACTTCTTCGGCTCCGGCGTCGCGATGTATCTGAACTGGCAGTTGTGGACGCTCCTCGGCCTCCTGTTCGGCGCCGCGTTTCCCGGACTGAAATCGCTCGGGCTCGACTTCGCGATGGTCGCGACGTTCATCGCGATCGTCGTGCCGCAGCTCGTCGCCGTGCGTTTCGTCGCGGCGGCGCTCGCATCGGGCGTGCTGTCGTTCGCGTGGCAAGGCTGGCCGTACAAGCTCGGCCTGCTCGCGGCGGTGTTCGTCGGCGTGGCCGTCGGCATGGTGCTCACGCTGATGGAAAACCGTCCGCAAGCGAAGGGCCACGCGAAACATCGTCTGAAGAACGCGAAGGAGCGCACGCAATGAACTACGTCACGCTGATCTTCGGCATGGCGGCCGTTACGTTTGCGATCCGCGCCGCCGTGTTCGTGCTGGGCGAACGCCTGCCCTTTCCGCCGATCGTCCGCACCGCGCTTTCGTTCGTGCCGGTGACGGTGCTCACCGCGATCATCGTGCCGATGACCGTCTCGCCGCACGGTAACGGCGCGGAAATCACCTGGCGCAATCCGCAGCTCGTGGCTGCGATCGTCGCGATCATCGTTTGCGCGTTCACGAAACGGCCGCTTTTGACGATTGCCGTGTCGCTCGCGGTGTTTTTCGCGTGGCAGTTCGCCGTGCTGCGCTAAACGTTTTCTCTCCATCAGCCGTTAAACGGCTTTCAAAGAGCATCGAAGAATCCTCAAGTTCCCGAAGCGCGCGCCGATAACAGAAACGAATGGACTCCGCCTGAGACGCGGCGCCGACAGCTTTTCCCGCCTTCGGAGACCGAAGGCGGAACCGGGAACCAACATGCGTCAAATCACCTTATCGTTACGCGACGAGACCATCGCTTCGCTGCAGCGCGATTTCGAAGCGTTCACGCGTCTGTCGCTGAAGCTGGATCCGCAATTCGTCACGCCTTCGTTCGAGGACTTCCTGCGCGCGAAGCTCCTGGACAACAACACGCCGCTCACCGAGCAGGCGGTGCAGCGCATGCTCACGCACGGCCAGTACGCGTGGGCGAAGCGCGCGCTCGACAAGGAGTTTCCGGATGTCGTCGAGATCCTGATCCGGCAGGCGGCCGAGCACGGCTTCGCGTTCGCGATCCGCGCGGACTGGACCGCCGAGGATCTCGTCAAGGCATCGCGCGCGTGGGCGACGGCGATCGTCACCGAAGCGGACGGCGACGTATCGCAAGTCGACATGCTCGCCTCGCAGATCAAATCGGCGGCGGCGGATATTCGCGAAGTCGAGGAAAAGATGCAGACGCCCGCATGGCGTCTCGCCGATTCGCTACGTCAGCGCGTGTATGAAACCAAGATTTCGGTGGAGACGAGCATCGGTTCGACCGCGCGCGAGAAGCTCGGCGAACTGCGCTGCCTGCTGCGGCTCGGCATCTTCTATGGCTCGATCCAGAAGCAGGAAGCGCAGCAAGTGCTGGAATATCTGCGCTCGCTGCGGCCCGAGCTTTTCGTCGAAGAGCCTTACGACGGCTACACACGCTTCGCAGCATGGCTGCGCAGCATCTTCTCGCCGTCGCCGCGCGCGCCGCGTGCATCGCGCGCGCAGCGCTGAGATTCAGGTCAGTCCCACATTCCCTTTAGGCGCGCCGCGATATCGATCTTCGCTTTCGCGGCCGCAGCCAGCCCCGCCGCCGTCGGCGCAGCGGGCGCGATGACGGGCGGCCACGCGGCCGCTTCGAAGTTCTGCATCAGATGCGGCGGAATGAAACGCGTGCGCTGCGCCCATACGTGACGGTCGCCGAGATGCGTCTGGTTGTACACGTAGAAGCGCTGCGGCGTGATGATGTGCAGGTCTTCCTTCGCGCGCGTCATCGCGACGTATAACAGCCGCCGTTCCTCGTCGAGTTCTTCGTCGCTGCCCGTGCCGAGATCGGACGGAATGCAGCCGTCGACGCCGTTCAGCACGAACACGTTGCGCCATTCCTGGCCCTTCGCCGAATGGATCGTCGAGAGAATCAGATAGTCTTCGTCGAGCAGCGGCACGCCGGATTCGTCGCTGGTCGCGTCGGGCGGATCGAGCGTCAGTTCGGTGAGAAAGCGCTCGCGCGTGGGATACGTCGCCGCGATGCTTTCCATCTGCAACACGTCGCCGATGCGGATCGCCGCGTCCTCGTGATTGCGTTCCAGATGCGGCTCGTACCAACGCCGGATCATTTCGAACTCGGCGGGCCAGCCGGAGTCGCGGCCGCAGAGCTTCGCCATCAGGCCGACGAAACGCGGCCAGTCCTCCGACGCGCGCGCGGGCGCCTGAAACGCGGCGATCGCATTCGACGCCACCGCGTCCGGCGCGCTCACGCTGTCGAGCAGGCGCCCGGCGATCGCCGGTCCGACGCCCGGCAACAACTGCGCGACGCGAAAGCCCGCGACGCGATCGCGCGGATTCTCGGCCCAGCGCAACACCGCGAGCACGTCCTTGACATGAACGGAATCGAGAAACTTCAGTCCGCCGAACTTCACGAACGGAATGTTCCGGCGCGTCAATTCGATTTCGAGCGCCGCGCTGTGATGCGCGGCACGAAACAGCACCGCCTGCGCCTTGAGCTTCATGCCGCCTTCGCGCGCTTCGAGCACTTTTTCGACGACATAGCGCGCCTGATCGGCTTCATCGGCGACGGCAACGACGCGCGGCTTTTGCGCCGATGCCTTGTCGGTCCACAGATTCTTCGTGTAGCGCTCGGTCGCGAGGCCGATCACCGCGTTCGACGCTTCGAGAATCGGCAAGGTCGAACGATAGTTGCGGTCGAGCGTGACGGTCGCGGCGGGCGGATCGAAGTGGCCGGGAAAATCGAGGATGTTGCGCACCGTCGCGCCGCGAAACGAGTAGATGGATTGGGCATCGTCGCCGACGACGGTAAGGCCGCGCCCGTCCGGTTTCATCGCGAGAAGAATGGATGCCTGCAGACGGTTCGTGTCCTGATATTCGTCGACGAGAACGTGATCGAAGCGGCTCGCGAGATCGGCGGCAATCGACGGCTCCGCCGCGAGATGCGACCAGTAGAGCAGCAGATCGTCGTAATCGAGCACGCTTTGCGCCTGTTTCGCGCTGACGTACGCGGCGAAGAGGCGCTTCAGGTCCGCTTCCCACTCGCGGCACCACGGATACGACTGATCGAGCACGGTCGCCAGGGACGCGCCGGTGTTGACGACGCGCGAGTAGATCGCGAAGCACGTCGATTTGGCGGGAAAGCGCTTTTCCTTCGACGACAAACCGAGCTCGTGCCGCACGAGGTTCATGAGATCCGCGGAATCCTCGCGATCGTTGATGGTGAACGACGGCGCGAGCCCGACGAGATCGGCGTAATCGCGCAACAGCCGCGCGCCGACGCTATGGAACGTGCCCGACCACGACAAACCCTGCGCGATTGCGCTTCTCGTGCCGAGCGCGTTCATTGCGATGCGCGACACCCGCCGCGTCATTTCGAGCGCCGCGCGGCGCGAAAACGTGAGCAGCAGGATGCGATGCGGATCCGCGCCTTTCACCAGCAGATGCGCGACGCGATGCGCGAGCGTGTTGGTCTTGCCCGATCCCGCGCCCGCGATGACGAGCAGCGGCCCGCCCGCGCGCCCCGGTTCGTCGACGCCGAATTCGACGGCCTGACGCTGCGCCTCGTTGAGCTTCGCGAGATAGTCGGCGACCTGTTTCGTGGTGGATTCGTCGGCGGTGTCGGGGAGCGTGAGCACGGGAGAAAAGGCGGCGGGAAATGAGTGACGCACACTGTATATCCATACAACCCGCACGCGCAAGCCTTTGGCTCGACAAGGGTTTTGGCCCCAAATGCAACGAGCCCGGCTCGCACGGAACCGGGCTCGCATCGCTGCAAAAGATTTGCGTCAGTCGGCCTTCTTCGCGTTCTTGAGCTTCGCTTCGGCGGCGGCTTCATTGGCGTCCGATTGCGCCTCGGTCTTTTTCTTGTCGGCCTTGGCTTGCGCGACGGCCGCCTTCTTGTCGGCCTTGCTCTGTTCCTTCGCGGCCTTTTGATCGGCGGCAGTCGGCGTATCCGACGCCGTTTGTGCGAACGATGCCACGCTCGCGCTCGCGAACGTCCCCGCGATCAGCGCGGCCAGCAGTGCATGAGTTTTTCGATTCATGGTCTTCTCCCTTGTTCGATGCCGCGAGCCGCGCCAAACGCGAGCTCGCGGCGATTCCCGGTTCGCCCGCTTAATGCTGCAAGCCGGTGTCCTTCGGTGCGTTCGGCTCGGTCGCGTTCAATTCGGCCTTGGCGGCGTCCTTGTCCGCCTTGCGATTGATCTTCGCGTTCTTCACCTCTTCCTTGTACTGCGCCTTGGCCTGCTCGGTCTGCGCCTTCAATTCGGCCTTCGACGCCTTCTTCGACGCGCTGTATTCGGCGTTCGCCTTCGCATTGGCATTGCGGCGCTCGACGAGCGGATCGGTCGGCGCGGGCGCGACGAGGTTCTGCGGCGGCGGCGTCATCGGCTGTTGGGCTTGCATCGGCTGCACTTGCGCTTGCGTTTGAGTCTGCACCGGTGCGGACTGGGTCGCGGTTTGCGCATAGGCGCCCGAAGCGGCGAACGTGGCGATGGCGGAGCTGATCAAAAGGATTCGTGCGCGAGTCATGAGCTAGTCCTCTCTTTAGTTGGCGTCGGCGGCGCTCTTACGACGGTGAAACGAGCGATCCGCGCGACTTTTGTCGATTGGAAAGATGACCGAAGCTGCATCGATCAAATGGTCGGACCGGCGGTCAATCGGGCAAGTTCGCGAAAATCCAGTCACTGTTACCGACGGTTTCATCTGGCTACATTTGCCAACGAGCGCGCTTGAGTGGGGATTACCGGTCCTCGCGATCCCTGAGCACGGCGCATGCCCGGCGTGGTTTATCATTGAGCCCTTCCCGCATTCCCGCCTTGCCCGCCTCATGCCGCCACTCCAATTCACCCTGACGGGCGACTTCATCGAACTCCACAATCTGCTCAAGCTGATGGGCCTCGCGGACAGCGGCGGCTCGGCGAAGGCACGCGTCGCCATGGGCGATGTCACCGTCGACGGCCAGGTGGAACTGCGCAAGACCTGCAAGATCCGCGCGGGTCAGCGAGTGAAGCTCGACGGCCAGACGATTTACGTGCGCGCGCCCGATTAAGCGCGCGGCGATTTGCGCGCACACGCCGCGCAATTGCGAAAATCCGGGCATAAGCAAACGCGTCATCGACATGCCGCACGCGACGCAATAAGCTGACGGTCTGTTCTTTCGTTCTGGTTTCAGCGTCGGTTCCCGTCAGCGCGTTTGCGCTTCGATCCTTGCCCCCTCGCGTTCCAGTCCGGCCGCACTCATTGCGGCCTTTTCGTTTCGATCCGATCAACATGCAACCGCCAGTCACGCGCGCCGCGCGCGCGCATCAAGGACCGCCGAGCCTCTCGCGTCACGCCGTCGACACGGCGCGTCTCGCCGCGCCGCTTGCCATCGCGCAGCTCTCGCAGATGGCGATGGGCGTCACCGACACCATCCTGCTCGGCTCGCTCGGCCCCGATGCCCTCGCCGCGGGCGGCCTCGGCGCGAATCTCTTTTTCGTCGTCGTGACGCTCCTGCAGGGCGTGCTGACGTCCGTTTCCGTGTCGGTGGCGCATGCGCGCGGCGCGAACGCCGATCATCGCGTGCCAGGCATCTACTGGACCGGGTTCGTGCTCTCCTTGCTGCTCGCCGTGCCCGCGTTCGTGCTGCTGAGCTACGCCGAACCGATCCTGCTCGCGTTCCATGAACCCGCGACGCTCGCGAAGAACGTCGGCGAATACTGCGCGGTGCTGCGCTGGGGGACGCCCGGCAGTCTGATCGGCGTCGGGATGATGCGCGCGTTTCTGCCCGCCATCGGCGCGGCGCGCAGGCTCTTGTGGATCTCCATCGGCGGCGTGTTCGTCAACGGCTTTCTCAACTACGGCCTGATCCACGGCGCGTACGGCCTGCCGCGCGAAGGCTTCCTCGGCTCGGCGGCGGCGACGACGATCACCGTATGGGGCATCGCGATCGCGCTCGTCGCGGTGCTGCATCTGCGGCCGCGCTACCGGCATTTCGTCGCGCGCGCGCGCCCGCGCCTGCCGCTGATGGGCGAACTGTTCAGCATCGGCTGGCCCGTCGCGATCACCTACGGGGTCGAATCGACGCTCTTTCTCGCCACCGGCATGATGGTCGGCCTGCTCGGCGAAGCGCCGCTCGCCGCGCATCAGATCGCACTCAACGTCGCGTCGGTCGCGTTCATGGTGCCGCTGGCGATCGGCCAGGCGGCGAACGTGCGCGTCGGCTACTGGGTCGGCGCGGGCGTGCCTGTCGCCGCGCGTCACGCGGGCTTCGTCGCGCTCGCGCTCGGCGTCGGCTTCATGATGTGCTCCGGGCTCGTGCTGATCGCCGTGCCGCGCGCGATCGTCGGGCTGTATCTGCATCTCGACGATCCCGCCAACGCGCATACCGTCGCGCTCGCGGCGTCGCTGCTCGGCGTCGCGGCGGTGTTCCAGATCGTCGACGGCATGCAGACGGTCGGCTCCGGCTGCCTGCGCGGCCTGAAGGACACGCGCATTCCGATGCTCGCCGCCGCGTTCGGCTACTGGGGCGTCGGCTTTCCGACCGGCTATGTGCTCGCGTTCCACTTCGAACTCGGCGCGAAGGGCCTGTGGTGGGGCCTCGCGGCCGGGCTCGCGAGCGTCGCCGTGCTGATGACGCTGCGCTTCCATCGCATCAGCCGGCGCTTCATCGAAACCGGCATCACGCCACGGCCGGACGACGCCGGCGCCGCGAGCGCCGCGCCGCACGGTCACGTCTGATAAGCACACGATCCGCGCGCCGATTTGCATAGCACGAATGCTTGGTTGGGCCGCGCGGCGCGCATTGCTACGATGAACCCGTCTCCTCCTTGAGACATCTGTGACAGGGGTTGTAGGCCCGCTCTAGCCAGCGGGCTTTTTTTCGTCCGTACGCCACCGCCCAGTGCAACGTTCGGCGCTTTCCCGATTTCCCATAGAATAATTTCGAGATCCGGCGCGAGTACGCTCCTTGCTACTTTCGTGCTGAAGACCGAAAACGCGAAAACGTCGCCGAGCGCTTCACGAGCGGCGACCAGAACGGGGAATCGAAGTGTCGGAAAACCGGGGATTGCGGGAAATCGCGCGCCGCGACGCGCGCGCACGAACATTCGGCGCCGCCGTGCGCAACATCGCCGTCATCGTGACGATGACGACGCTCGTCGCCGCTTGCGAGACGCGCCCGCCCGCGACGGCGTTCGACCGGCCGGAGAGCCACGCGCTGGCATCGACGGAAACGACGCCCCTCGCGACCGCCCTCGCGCCGCTCGAGAAACGGCATCCGGACGAGTCGGCGGTGCGCCTGCTGCCGACCGGCACCGACGCGCTGCAGGCGCGCATCGCACTCGCGCGCGCGGCGACGAAGACGCTCGACATGCAGTACTACATCGCCAACGAGGACAACACCGGCAAGCTGCTGCTCGGCGCGGCGCTGTATGCGGCGGATCGCGGCGTGCGCGTGCGCATGCTCGTCGACGATCTGAACTTCAAGGACATCGACCAGATCATGGCGGCGCTCAATTCGCACGACAAGATCGAGATTCGCGTGTTCAACCCGTACGGCAGCGCGCAACGCAGCTTCTCCGAGCGCACGCAGAATTTCTTCACGAATCTCAGTCACTTCACGCGCCGCATGCACAACAAGGCGATGATCGCGGACAACCAGATCGCGATCGTCGGCGGCCGCAATCTCGGCGACGAGTACTTCAGCGCGAGCCCGACCTTGCAGTTTCGCGATCTCGACGTCTTCGCCGCCGGTCCGGTCACGCAAGAAATATCCGCGAGCTTCGACGATTACTGGAACAGTTCGCTCGCGTACCCGCTGCGCGCGCTCAACAAGCAGAAGTTCGACGCCCGCGAACTCGACAAGACCCGCGACGACTTGCGCAAGCACTGGCGCGAGCAGGCCGATCCGCTGAACGCGAAGCCGCTCAATGCGACGCCGCTCGCGCAGCAGATCGCGCGCGAGGAAATGGGCCTCGTGTGGGCGCCGACGGAGTTCCGGGTCGATTCGCCATCGAAGATCGAGCATCCGAGCGACGACTACAAAAGCCCGCCGATGGAGCGCCTCGTCGCTCTGCTGAAGGACGCGCAGAGCGAATTCCTGATCCTGTCGCCCTACTTCGTGCCGCACGACGCGGGCGTGAAGGCGCTCGCCGGTCTGACGAAGCGCCGCGTGCGCGTCGCGGTGCTGACGAATTCGCTCGCCGCGACCGATGCCGTCGCCGTGCAGGCGGGCTACGCGCCGTATCGCATTCCGATGCTGCAAAGCGGCGTCGAACTGTACGAGTTCAAGCCGATTCAGGTCGAAGGCGAAAGCAGTCCGCGCGCGGGTCTCTTCGGCTCGCAGTCGCGCGCGAGCCTGCACGCGAAGGCCTATGTGATCGATCGGAGTATCCTCGTGATCGGCTCGATGAATCTCGATCCGCGTTCGGCGAAGCTCAATACCGAGCTCGCGCTCGTGATCCACAGCAAGCCGATCGCCGAGGAAGCCGCGAAACTCTTCGAGAACGGCATTTCGCCGAAGGTGAGCTGGCAGGTGCAACTGGCGAGCGCGGCGGTGACGGAGGAGCTTCGGCGCACGGGCGCGCCGCAGTCGGGCCTCGTCTGGATCACCGAGGAAAACGGCAGTCTCGTCACCTACAATTTCGATCCCGAGGCAGGTCTTTATCGCAATGCGATGACGGGCCTCTTCATGATGCTGCCCGTCGACAAGCAGCTTTGATCCAACTTCGTAAGGAAACTCACGCCATGTCACACGATGCGAAGGGCGACGTACGGATGGAGAAGGACACGTTCGGCGAGATCGCCGTGCCGAACGACAAGCTCTGGGGCGCGCAGACGCAGCGCTCGCTGCAAAACTTCAAGATTTCGACGGAAAAGCAGTCGCCCGAGCTGATCACCGCGCTCGCGATCATCAAGCACGCCGCCGCGGAAGTGAACGAAGGCCTGAAGGTGCTCGACTCGAAGAAGGCGAAGGCGATCGTTCAGGCGGCCGAGGAAATCATCGACGGCAAGCATCCCGACGAATTTCCGCTCGCCGTCTGGCAAACCGGCTCGGGCACGCAGACCAACATGAATCTGAACGAGGTGATCGCCAATCGCGCCAGCGAAATCATGGGCGGTCCGCGCGGCGAGGAGCGCCTCGTGCATCCGAACGACGATGTGAATCGCGGCCAGTCGTCGAACGACGTGTTTCCGACCGCGATGCACGTCGCCGCGGCCGTGGCGATCAAGAAGCATCTGCTGCCGTCGCTGAAAACGTTGCGCGATACGCTCGACAAGAAGGCGAAGGCGTTCGACAAGATCGTGAAGATCGGCCGTACGCACTTGCAGGACGCGACGCCGCTCACGCTCGGGCAGGAGTTTTCGGGATACGTCGCGCAGCTCGATCAGAGCATGAAGCACGTCGAGGCGACTTTGCCGCATCTGTATCAGCTCGCGCAGGGCGGCACGGCGGTCGGCACGGGGCTGAACGCGCATCCGGAATTCGCGGTGAAGGTCGCGCAGGCGATCGGCAAGCTCACCGGCCTGCCGTTCGAGACTGCGCCGAACAAGTTCGAGGTGATGGCCGCCGCCGATGCGCTCGTCGCCGCGCACGGCGCGCTGAAGACGGTCGCGGCGAGCCTGATGAAGATCGCCAACGACATCCGCTGGCTGGCGAGCGGACCGCGTTGCGGGTTGGGCGAGCTGTCGATCCCGGAGAACGAGCCGGGCAGCTCGATCATGCCGGGCAAGGTGAACCCGACGCAATCCGAAGCCGTCACGATGCTCTGCTGCCAGGTCTTCGGCAACGATGTCGCGGTGAACTTCGGCGGCGCGAGCGGCAACTTCGAGCTGAACGTGTTCCGGCCGATGATCGCGCACAACGTGCTGCAATCGGTCCGCCTGCTCGCGGACGGCGCGCAGAGCTTCAACGATAACTGCGCGGTGGGCATCGAGCCGAACGAGAAGCGCATCGACAGTCTGCTGAACGAATCGCTGATGCTCGTGACGGCGCTGAATCCGCATATCGGCTATGACAAGGCCGCGCAGATCGCGAAAAAGGCGCACAAGGAAGGCACGACGCTGAAGGCCGCCGCGCTCGCGCTCGGTCACGTGACCGAGCAGCAGTTCGATGAATGGGTCAAGCCGGAGGAAATGGTGGGAAAAAGGTAAGCGCGTTCTTGCCCGAAGAGCGGCGGGTTACACCTTCCCCGCTGCCACCTCTTCCGGCTTCAGCTCGACGATTGCATCGAGCGCGTCCTTCACGTCCATCGCGTATTTCGCGAGGCGCTTTTCCTCTTCCGTTTCCGGCACGAACGCAGGCACGGGCGTCGGCTGGCCTTTTTCATCGACGGCGACGAAAACCATCAGGCAATCGGTCGTCTGCTGAAGCTCGCCGACTTTCGGATCGCCCGCATGCACGGAAATGTGGATGTGCATGCTGGTGCGCCCCGTCGTCACGACGCGCGCGCGCAATTCGACCAGATTGCCGACGAGAATCGGCCGCCGAAAACGGATGTTGCCGACGCTCACCGTGACCGCATAGCGCCCGGACCACATCGCGGCGCAGGCGTAGGCGGTTTCGTCGATCCATTTCATCAGCGCGCCGCCGTGCACCTTGCCGCCGAAATTCACCGAAGTCGGCTCGGCGAGAAAGCGGAAAGTGGTTTCCGCACGGCTTTTCGGGACGGCTGGAATGGGGGATGAGGTCGGCGTATTCATGGGAAGCCCGTCTGATGCGGAAAATGAATGCCGATTATAGGGTCGGCAATATTCAATCGTGGACGGTGATGCCCTGATCGATCGTGCCGTACATCGTGATGCTGCCGCCGCTGCCCGCCGCCGACGACGGCGCGCCCGCGCAGCCCGCGCAGAGCACGAGAACGCCTATAGCGCTCGCGAGAATGAATCTGGCCATGGAACTCTCCCCTGCTGCCTCGAAATGCCAGCGGTCATTCTAGCGCCGCGCCTCGCGCATCGACATTTCGGCGCACGGTGAAACATCGGTTGCGCGATCGCGCTAGAGTGGACGCATCGACTACTTCGCCCGATACGGAAATCGCCATGAACCCCGCTTTCGACGACGCCGATTCCCGCGCGCGCCATTTTCCCGGCCTGTCGCGCATCGGCGCGCTGATCGCGGATCCGGGCCGCGCCGCCATGCTCTGGTCGCTGATGGACGGCACCGCGCGCCCCGCCGGCGAACTGACGATGATCGCGGGGCTGTCGCCATCGGCGGCAAGCGGGCATCTCGCGCGGCTGACCGAAGGCGGACTGCTCGCGCTCGAAGTGAGCGGACGGCATCGGTACTACCGGATCGCGACGGCGGATATCGCCGCGGCCATCGAAGCGCTCGCCAATCTCGCGCGGGCGAGCGCGCCGCAGCGCGCGCCGGAACGGCCGCCTTCCGCCGTGCCTGTCGAAATGCGTTTCGCGCGCACCTGCTACGACCATCTGGCGGGCGAACTCGCCGTGCAGCTCTTCGAGCGGATGATCGCGCGCAACTGGCTCGCCGCCGCCGATCGTCACGACGCCGCCCACGGCCCCGCCGCGCTCGACGCCACGCCCGAAGGCGCGCAGGCGTTCGCCGAACTCGGCATCGATCTGAAGGCGCAGCGCGCGCGGCGGCGACGGTTCGCGTGCACCTGCATCGACTGGAGCGAGCGCCGGCCGCATCTGGGCGGCGCGCTCGGCGCGGCGTTTCTCGACGCGTGCGAGTCGCACGGCTGGATCGAGCGCACGGCGAAACGCCGCGTTCTGCGCGTGACGCCCGCGGGGCATCGGCATTTCGAAGGCTTCCTGTCCGCGCGATAAAGCTTTGTTACGCGCGCCTGCGAGCCGTTACAAACGGCATCGTACGGATACAGGCGCCGGCGATACATTGATCCGACAGGTCTCGCGAACTCAGTGCGCCGAACGGAACGCACGCGCGGCCGCCGGAGAACGTAATGAAGATCAGGATCGCCGCTTTGTGCGTGCTTTTGTCGGCATCGGGGCTTAACGCGTTTGCGCAAACCGGACAAGGCGATCCGCCCGGACGCATCGCGCGGCTCAACTACATGGCGGGCACGGTGACGACCGATCCAGCGGGCGCATCCGACTGGTCCTACGCGCAGATCAATCGTCCGCTGACGACGGGCGATCAACTCTGGAACGACGAGAACGCGCGCTCCGAACTGCATATCGGTTCGACGGCGGTGCGGCTCGGGTCATCGACGGCGCTGTCCGTCCTCGCGCTCGACGACAACACCGCGCAACTCAAGATCGCCCAGGGCACGCTGTCGACGCGCGTGCGCGAACTCCCGCCCGGCACGACCTACGAGATCGACACGCCGAACACCGCGCTCGCGATCACGACGCCCGGCGAGATGCGAGTCGACGTCGCGCCCGATGGCCGCGCGACGACTGTGACGGTGCGAAGCGGCGGTGTCACCGCATACGGCGACGGTGGCTCCGTGCAACTCGCGGGCGGGCAGCAGATGACGTTCGAGGGCACGAATCTGCAGCAGGCATCGGCGAATGCGGCGCCCGCGCCCGACGCGTTCGATCAATGGGCCGCCGGGCGCGACGCATCCGAAGATCGCTCGATTTCGGCGCGATATGTATCGCGCGACGTGCCCGGTTATCAGGATCTCGACGCCAACGGAACGTGGCGCAACGATCCGTCGTACGGGCCGGTCTGGACGCCGACCGCCGTGTCCGCCGACTGGGCGCCGTATCGTCAGGGACATTGGGCCTGGCAGGATCCGTGGGGATGGACATGGATCGACGACGCGCCGTGGGGCTTCGCGCCGTATCACTATGGCCGCTGGGCGTATATCGGATCGCGATGGGCGTGGGTGCCCGGCCCGATGGACGTCAGCGCGCCGCCCGCGTATTCGCCTGCGCTCGTCGGTTTCGTCGGCGATGGCGATGGCGATGGCGATGGCGATGGCGATGGCGATGGCGGCCCCGACTGGAACGTCGCGCTGACGGTCGGCGGCATCGCGGCGGCGGGCGTCGCGTGGTTTCCGCTCGGCCCGGGCGAAGCGTGGCGTCCGCATCGGGATGGCTGGAGTCCGCGTTATTTGGAACGCGTGAACCGCAATGTCTATGTGCGCAATACGTACGTCAACTATCACGCGCCGCGCGGGCTGACGGCCGTGCCGACGAACCTGTTCGTGCTTGGCCAGCCGGTCGGACGTCAGCCGTACGCGGTCGATCCGTCGCGCTGGCGCCATCCGCGCTTCTTCGCGGGCGCGCCGGGCATTGCGCCGACGCGCGACAGCTTCGCGCCCGGTGGGCGACGCGCGAGTTATCAGCCGCCGCAGGCCGGATTCGGACGACCGGTGGTCGCGACACGCGCGCCCGTCGCGCCGCCGGCTTTTCATGACCGGTACGTGCAGCAGAATCGCGATCCGCGCGGCGGGTACGGCGCGCGCAACGAACAGGTGCATCTCGTCGCGACGCATGGACCGGCGCGGTCGGTCATCGCGGGCGGCGCGTTGCCGGCGCCGGTTCCCGCTCAGCCTGCGCAGCCGCATGGCTACGGCGTTGCGCATCCGCCGCAGGCTGCGCAATTCGGCGCGAACGATCCGCGCTTCGCGCATGGGGATTCATCGCGCGGACATGCCGTTTCGCGCGAGCCGCGCGCGCCGCAGCAGGCGCATCAACCGATGTGGCAGCGTCAACGCGCAAACGATGCGCCGCACGTCGATCAACGCATGCCGATGCATTCGATGCAGCCGCAGCCCAATCACGCGTCGCCGGAGGCGTATCGCCAGGCGCGGGTCGAACAGCCGCGCCATGAGATGCCGCCGCCTCATCCGCAGCCGGAAGCGCAGCGGCTGCAGCCTCACCAGGAGCCAACGCGTCAGCCGATGCATCAGGAAGTTCGTCAGGCTCCGCCGCCGCAGATGCAGAATCGGGAGCCTCATCAACCGCAACAACCGCAACAGCAACGTGGCGGCGGCAACGAGCACCATCGCGGTTAAGACCTCAAAAACAAAACGCGCGGCCTCGACCGCGCGTTTTCTTGTGCAAACCGACGAAACCCGGCTTATACGGCCATCGGCGCCGTGAGCGCGTCGTGATGCTTGTAGCCTTCGAGCGCGAAATCCTTCGGCTCGATCTTCTCCAGCCATTCCGGTTCATAGCGCTTCGTCACCGCGTAATCCGGCACGCGATCGGAGATGATCAGTTGCGGCGAAGGCAGCGGCTCGCGCTTCAGTTGCTCGTGCAGCATGTCGAGCTGGTTTTCGTAGATGTGCGCGTCGCCGATGAAGTACGTGAACCAGCGCGGCTTGTAGCCCGTCAGCCGTCCGACGAGATGCAGGAGCGCCGCGCCTTCGGTCAGATTGAACGGCGTGCCGAGGCCGACGTCGTTGCTGCGGATGTACAGACACAGCGAAATCTCGCGCGTCACCGCGTTCGGGATGAACTGATACAGCAGATGGCACGCGGGCAGCGCGATCTCGTCGAGCTTCGCCGGATTCCACGCGTGAAACAGAATGCGCCGGTCGGTCGGGCGCTCGATGATCGTGTCGAGACATTGACGCAACTGATCGATCGCCTTGTACAGCAGCACCTGCTCGCGCCCGTTTTCGACGAAACTCGTCACGAGCTGATAGCCGCGATTCGTGGCGTCGGCGATCTGGTCGCCCGCGCAGGCGTCGACGAGCTTGTACGCGGGCCACTTGCGCCACTGCACGCCGTAGACGTCGCCGAGATCGTCCGGACCCTGGCGATACGGATTCTCGAGCCAGTCCGGATTCTCGTTGGCGTTGGCGTCCCACACCTTGCAGCCGAGCGCGCGAAAGTCCGCCGCGCTCTTCGACGCGCGCAGAAAGCCCACGAGTTCGCCGATCGCCGACTTGAACGCGAGCTTTTTCGTGGTCACGGCCGGGAAGCCTTGCTGCAGGTCGAAACGCAGCATCGCGCCGGGCATGCTGATCGTGCGGATGCCCGTGCGGTTTTCCTGCCAAGTGCCGGTATCGAGAATCGTCTGGACGAGCTCGAGATACTGTTTCATTCGATGTTCCCTGGGTACGCTGCGCGCCCTCGCGAGCGGAAGGCGTAAACGATCGATTTTACCAAGCGATGGATGCGGGCGCTTAGTGCAGCGGCACGAAAAAACGGGCGCCTTGTGGCGCCCGTCCGGTGTTCGTCCGCGACCTGGCTGTCAGCCGCGCGTGGCGTGCTCCGAGGGCGCATCGACCTCGATGTGACGCATGCCATGCGCGCTCAACAGCCGATACAGCGTCACGCGCGAGATGCCCAATTCGTGCGCGGCGTCGCCAAGACGCCCGCGATGGCGCAGCAGCGCGAGTTCGATCGCCTGTCGTTCGGCGGCCTCGCGCGCCTGTGCGAGCGAGACCGGCGCGACTTCGACGTATTCGCCGAGTTCGAGATCGCGCGCTGTGATCTGACGCCCTTCCGACATCACGATGGCGCGCCGCACGCGGTTGATGAGCTCGCGCACGTTGCCCGGCCAGCCGTAGTTGTGGATCGCGGCGATCGCATCCGGCGAGAATCCGCGCAGCCGACGGCTCGCGTCCTTCTTGAAGCGGTCGAGCATGTGCTTCGCGAGCAGCTCGATGTCCTTGCCGCGCGCGCGCAGCGGCGGCTCGTCGATCTGCAGCACGCACAGCCGGTGATACAGGTCCGCGCGAAAGCGCCCTTCGATCATCGCGGTCTGCATGTCGACGTGCGTCGCGGAAATAATGCGCACGTCGACGGGCGTCGAGCCGTGTCCGCCGAGGCGCTCCACCTTGCGCTCCTGCAGGAAGCGCAACAGGCTCGCCTGGCTTTCGAGCGGCAGGTCGCCGATTTCATCGAGGAACAGCGTGCCGCCATTGGCCGCTTCGACACGGCCGATCTTGCGTTGATTCGCGCCCGTGAAAGCGCCGCGTTCGTAACCGAAGAGCTCCGATTGCAGCAGATGCGCGGGAATCGCGCCACAGTTGATCGCCACGAACGGCTGATCGCGGCGCGCCGAGCGCTCGTGAATGGCAACAGCCGTGAGTTCCTTGCCGGTGCCGGATTCGCCGGAGATGAACACGGGCGCATCGGTCATCGCGACCTTGCGGATCGAGCGGAAGAGCGCGAGCATCGCGTCGCACGAACCGACCATTTCGCCCTCGGCGCGGCCCTCGCTGCGCGCATCGTTCGACGCGGCGTCATGCAGCGAAACCATGCCGTACGCATGACCGACGGAATCGACGATGCGGTCGTTGGACGTCGGCAGCGTCACGTAATCGAAGCAATAGTCGCGAATGAGACGCCGCACGGCAGCGTCTTCCAGTTGCCCGGCAACCGTGGCCGCGACCCAGCCCACGTTGGTCATCGTCAGCGACGATTCGAACGCCGCCAGTTCATGAGATTCGAAATGACTCGACAGATCGAGCAGCCCGCCGGTCGCCAGATCGCTGCGCAAAGCCTTGCGCGTGTCGCGCGCGTTCGCGACGATTTCGATATGCCAACCGCGCTCCTCGAATCGCGCGCACAGCGTCTCGCTTGGATCGCGAGTCACATAGATGAGTTGCCGCCGAGCGACGTCCATTATTCAGATCCTTTGTTCAACATTCGTTGAAAAGGTCACGTAGTTCAAGGCTCGCGCTACATCGCAAACTTCGTTGCCCTCGCACGTTGCTCGCAAACGTCTGGAGAGGATTTGCCATTCGAACCGTCGCCCCCGGGACACGGCGCGAAACACCACGCACCCTTCCACGAAACCCTTTATGTCTGATTCTGCGCCGTTTTTGAGAGACTACTATAACCCAGAAACCCCGGAAACAAATATCGCGAGAGTCGCCGGATTAGCCACAAAACCTTGACAGGACGGCCTTGGCAAGAATTTCTCACACGATTATCAACGAGATTGCGCACAATTTAATAAGACAAAATCTTATACCGATTTCGCCGGAAGTTCACGTTTTTCTGCCTTCATGTTTCAGCAGTGAAACGTTTACAGCCGAATTTTTGCTGCGGACTTTCGTCGGATTTTCGCCATTCATTGCGCAGCAACGCTCTGCCGGACATGGCACGCAATTCGCTCCAATAGAACCGCGCCCGAAGGTAAGCAATACTCGCTGCCGAACGAGCGTTCATCTTTATCCCTGCATTCGACTCCCGCTTAATCGTTTTACCGAGAAAGTGATTACTTTATTTCCGGATATTTCCGTGGCGGGAATTTATTACTTGGTTATGTCGTCACGATGGCACGCGATAGTTCTTTAAGGCGCGGAGAAACAACCGACGCGCATCAAAATGGCGAGAACGCGGACGAATCCGCCGCGTCGGGCCTGCCCGACGATCGTCCGACTGGCTCGGGCGTCAGCGTGACGCTATGGGACGAGATCGCGCCGCCCCCATGGCACACGACGCTGCCGCTCGGCGACGAAGCGCCGGAGGCGTAGGCCCGCGCGGCGCGCCGAGCGCTGGCCGCGCCGCAAGCGTCGGTTAGAATCGTCACCCGGCCGCGCTGCCCGCGCGCGCCAGCTTGCCGGACTTCTATTCCATGACGACGCTGACTCTGATCGTCGCCCGAGCGCGCAATGGCGTGATCGGACGCGAAAACCAACTGCCCTGGCGCCTGCCCGAGGATCTCGCCTTCTTCAAGCGCACGACGATGGGCGCGCCCATCATCATGGGCCGCAAGACGCATGAATCCATCGGCAGGGCGCTGCCGGGGCGGCGCAATATCGTCGTGTCGCGCGACGGCACCCGGCGCTACGAAGGCTGCGATGTCGTGACGAGCCTCGAAGCGGCGCTCGCGCTCGAACCGGCGAAGGAAGCGTTTCTGATCGGCGGCGCGCAGTTGTATCAGGATGCCATTGCGCGTGCGGACAAGATGATCGTCACCGAGATCGACGCCGATTTCGATGGCGACACGCGCTTTCCGGCGCCCGATCCCGAGTTGTGGCGCGAAGTGTCGCGCGAGCCGCATCGCGCAGCGGCGCCGAACGATTTCGCGTTCGCCTTCGTGACCTACGAGCGCATCGCCTCGTCGGAATGAAGCCGGAATGAAAAAAGGCTCCGGATGCGCTCCGGAGCCTGTCTCTTCTCGACCGGCGCGGCTTACTGGCCCGCGACCGTCATCCGCTCGATCAGCACCGAGCCGATTTCCTTCGTGCCGCGCACGACGGTATCCGCGCCGATTGCCTCGATATGGCGGAACATCTCCTGCAGCGTGCTCGCCACGGTGATTTCCTCGACGGCATGCACGATCTTGCCGTTCTCGACCCAGAAACCCGACGCGCCGCGCGAGTAGTCGCCCGTCACGTAGTTCACGCCCTGCCCCATCAGTTCGGTAAGCAGGAGGCCGGTATCGAGCTTCTTCAGCATCGCTTCGAAGTCGTCCTCGGGCTTCGTGTGCGCGCTCGTCATCGTCAGATTGTGCGAGCCGCCCGCGTTGCCGGTCGTCTGCATGCCGAGCTTGCGCGCGGAGTACGTCGAGAGGAAATAGCCCTGCACGACGCCATCCTCGACGACGTTACGGCGTTGCGTACGCACGCCTTCTTCGTCGAACGGGGCGCTGCCCATGCCGCCCTTCACATGCGGATCCTCGACGATCTGGATATGCGGCGCGAACACCGGCTTGCCGAGGCTATCGACGAGGAACGTAGTCTTGCGATACAACGCGCCGCCGCTCACCGACTGCACGAACGCGCCGAGAATGCCCGCCGCGAGCGGCGCTTCGAACAGCACGCGGCACTTGCGCGTGTCGAGGCTCTTCGCGTTGAGCCGCGCGAGCGCCCGCTCGGCGGCGTAGCGGCCGACGGCTTCGGGCGCCGCAAGCGCGGATGCATCGCGTTTGGACGTGTACCAGTCGTCGCGCTGCATGTCGCGGCCGGCCGCGGCGATCGGCGCGCACGCAATGTAGTGACGCGAGTACGGATAGCCCGCCATGAAGCCGCGCGACGTCGCGAGCACGAACTGCGAATGCTGCGCGGAAACGCTCGCGCCTTCCGAATTGGTCACGCGCTTGTCGACGGCGAACGCTGCGGCCTCCGCGCGGCGCGCGATCTCGGCGGCCTCTTCGGCGTCGATGTCCCACGGGTGATAAAGATCGAGGTCCTGCGGCGACTTTTCCAGCAACTCGGCTTCCGCGAGGCCGGCCGCGCTGTCCTCCGCCGTGAAGCGCGCGATGTTGTACGCGGCCGCGACCGTGTCGCGCAATGCGTCGCGCGTGAAGTCCGCAGTGCTCGCGTTGCCGCGCTTCTTGCCGATGAACACGGTCACGCCGACCATCTTGTCGCGATTGTGCTCGATGGTCTCCACTTCGCCGCGCCGCACGCTCACCGACAGGCCGTCGCCCTCGGAGATCTCGGTGGCCGCATCGCTCGCGCCGAGTTCCTTCGCGTAGCGCAGGATGTCGGAGGCGATCTCCTTCAGCTCGTCCTGCGTATGCGGGAAGTAGCGTTGCTTGACGTCCATGTCTGCTGCCATTTTTGGTTGCCTTTGGAAGTCGGGCGTGTCGCGCCCGCGCATGTCGTGATTGCTTCGGGATTCCCGGCCAGATGCGCTCGTCGTCGAGCATCGCAAAGCGGGACCGGCGTATCACGCGATCATAGCAAGGACGGCGTGCATTCACCCGCCAAGGTTTGTCGCAGCGCCGGCCGCGACCCGGCAAAAGCGATGCGGGCGCAAGCTACAATGTCGGGATGAACCGTAAAACCCGCATTCAACCGATCGATTCCGGCCGCGACGACGATCGCGAGGCCGACGAAAACGGCTACGACCGTCCGAGCAAATCCCAGCTCAAGCGCGAAATGCACGCGCTGCAGGAGCTGGGGGAAGCGCTCATCGCGCTGCCCAAGGATGCGCTCAAACGCATGCCGATGCCCGAGGATCTCGGCGACGCCGTGCGCGAGGCACGCCGCATCACCGATCACGAAGGCAAGCGCCGTCAGTTGCAGTACGTCGGCAAGGTCATGCGCTCGCTGACCGAAGACGAAGTCGCCGCGCTGCGCACCGCGCTCGACACCCATCGCGGCGTGAACAAGGCCGAAACCGCGCGCATGCACTGGATCGAGCGCACGCGCGAACAATTGCTCGCCGATGACGCCGCGCTCACCGAATTCATCCGCACGCATCCGGGCGTCGATCCGCAGGAAGGCCGCACGCTGATCCGCAACGCGCGCAAGGAGCGCGAGCAGCAAAAGCCGCCGCGCTATTACCGCGAACTCTTCCAGTGGATCAAGAACGCGTCGGGCGCGCAAGACGACGATGTCGAAGACGACGAGGACGATCGCGATGACGACGCGTGACGAACTGATAGTCGGACTGGTGTCGATCAGCGATCGCGCGTCTTCCGGCGTCTACGAGGACAAGGGCTTGCCGTCGCTCGTCGAGTGGCTCGACGCGGCGCTCTCGACGCCGTTTCGAGCCGAGACGCGGCTGATTCACGACGACGCCGCGACCATTTCCGCGACGCTCGTCGAGCTCGTCGATACGCACCGCTGCGATCTGGTGCTGACGACAGGCGGCACCGGCCCGTCCCGCCGCGACGTGACGCCCGAGGCGACGCTCGCCGTCGCCACCAAGCCGATGCCCGGCTTCGGCGAGCAGATGCGCCAGATCAGCCTGAATTTCGTGCCGACGGCCATTCTCTCGCGGCAAGTCGCGGTGATTCGCGAAACGGAAGACCACGCTGCGCTCATCATCAATCTGCCGGGCCAGCCGAAGTCGATCCGCGAAACGCTCGAAGGTCTGAAAGACGCAGACGGCAGAACGAAAGTGCCGGGCATTTTCGCGGCCGTGCCGTATTGCATCGATCTGATCGGCGGGCCGTATATCGAAACGCGGCCGGAAGTGGTCGCCGCGTTTCGTCCGAAGAGCGCGATCCGCCCGCCGAAGAATTAGGACGCGGCTGCGCTCGCCGACGGAATCAGGAAATGCTGGCGGTAGTACTTGAGCTCGTCGATCGACTCGTGGATATCGGCGAGCGCCGTGTGCATCGCACGCTTCTGAAAGCCCTTGTAAATCGCCGGCTGCCAGCGGCGGCACAGTTCCTTCAACGTGCTGACGTCGAGATTGCGATAGTGGAAGAACGTCTCCAGTTCGGGCATCCAGCGCGCCATGAAGCGTCGGTCCTGGCAGATCGAGTTGCCGCACATCGGCGACTTGCCGGGCGGCACGTAAGCCCCGAGAAAATCGCGGATCTGGCGCGTGGCTTCGGCTTCATCGAC
Organism: Caballeronia sp. AZ1_KS37; assembly: GCF_023631165.1. Lineage (NCBI taxonomy): Bacteria > Pseudomonadati > Pseudomonadota > Betaproteobacteria > Burkholderiales > Burkholderiaceae > Caballeronia > Caballeronia sp. AZ1_KS37. Next base: position 109,741 of record NZ_JALQDP010000013.1, read on the forward strand.
CGTCGACGCCTTCACGCGCTCCGTCAGCCCCGAGCGGCCGTGCGTGTTGCGATTCCACTCGTCCATGCGGCCGAGCGCTTCTTCCGTCTGATGAATCGCGAGGACCGGGCCTTCGACCATCTTGTCGAGCGTCGAATTCGTGACGACCACCGCGATCTCGATGATGCGATCGTTGTCCGGATCGAGGCCGGTCATCTCCATGTCGAGCCACACGAGGTTCATGTCGCTGCGCGCGAGCGCGTTTTCTTCTGATTCGGGCGTGGTGGAGATGTCGGTCATGAAAAGCGGCCTGAAAGATGGGAAAGCCATGCCGCACAGTTTCTGAGCGCGCCGGCACGGCCTAGAACCTATAATTCTCGCATAGTTCAATCGGAATTCCCGGATGACCAACCTCACTCTCGCCTTCTCGACGATCTTCGTCGTCGCCCTCGTCGCGATGGTTTCGACCAAGCTGTGGCTCGCATCGCGCCAGATCCGCTACGTCGCCGCGCATCGCAACGGCGTGCCCGCGCAATTCAGCGGCACGATCCCGCTCACGGCGCATCAGCGCGCCGCGGATTACACCGTCGAGCGCACGCGCCTCACCATGATCGAAGTCGTCACGAGCGCGGTCGTGCTCGTCGCGCTGACGCTGCTCGGCGGCGTCCAGGCGCTCGATCTCGCCATTTCGGACTGGCTCGGCCGCGGCTATCTCGGACAGATCGCGCTGGTGGCGTCGGTGGTGGCGATCACGAGCGTCATCGATCTGCCGTTCGACTACATCCGCCATTTCGTGATCGAGGAAAAGTTCGGCTTCAATCGCATGTCGAAGAAGCTCTTCTTCGTCGATCTCGTCAAGGGCACGGTGCTCGCCATCGTGATCGGCGCGCCGCTCTTGCTGCTCACGCTCTGGCTCATGGATCGCGCCGGCACCTTCTGGTGGCTGTGGACGTGGATGGTCTGGGTGGCTTTCCAGCTGCTCGCGATGATCATCTATCCGACCTTCATCGCGCCGCTCTTCAACAAGTTCGAACCGCTGAAGGATGAAGCACTCGTCGCACGCATCACGAATCTGATGTCGCGCACGGGCTTCGCCGCGAAAGGCCTGTTCGTGATGGACGGCAGCCGCCGCTCGGCGCACGGCAACGCGTATTTCACCGGCTTCGGCGCGGCAAAGCGCATCGTGTTCTTCGACACGCTGCTCGCGCGGCTTTCCGGCAACGAAATCGAAGCGGTGCTCGCGCACGAACTCGGCCATTTCAAGCGCCGTCACGTTCTGAAGCTGATGGTCGTCATGTTCGGCATCAGCCTCGCGATGCTCGCGCTGCTCGGCTGGCTCATTCAGACGACGTGGTTCTACGAAGGTCTCGGCGTGCGGCCGTCGCTCGTCGGCAGCAATAACGGGCTCGCGCTCGTGCTCTTCATGCTCGTGCTGCCCGTGTTCATGTTCTTCATCACGCCGCTCGGCAGCCTGACGTCGCGCAAGAACGAGTTCGAAGCCGATGCTTTCGCCGCCAGCCAGACCGATCCGAAGGATCTCGTGAACGCGCTCGTGAAGCTGTATGAAGACAACGCGTCGACGCTCACGCCCGATCCGATCTACACCGCGTTCTACTACTCGCATCCGCCCGCCTCGCAGCGCATCGACCGCCTGATGCAGCACGCCGCATGACGCGCGGGTTCAAGCGGTCAGGTGCGGCGGCACGGCTCGAAGGCACGGTGATCGCCGCGCACGGGCGGCACTATCTCGTCACGCCCGAAGACGGCGGCGCGATGCTCCAGTGCTTCCCGCGCGGCAAGAAAAGCGAAGTGGCCGTAGGCGATCGCGTGTTCTACGAGCAGTCGTCGGCGGATCAGGGCGTGATCGTCGAGATCGCCGAACGGCGCAATCTGCTCTATCGCTCGGATCAGTTCAAGTCGAAGCTCTTCGCGGCGAATCTCGATCAACTTCTGATCGTGCTCGCCACCGAGCCGCATTTCAGCGAAGACCTGCTCGGACGCGCGCTGATCGCGGCCGAGGCGCACGGTCTGGAATCGCTGATCGTATTGAACAAGATCGATGTCGAAAGCGCGTTGCCGCTCGCGCGCGAACGTCTCGCGCCGTATCGCGAACTCGGCTACACGGTGATCGAGCTCTCGGCGAAGATGGCGCCCGGCGACGTTCATCCGCAACTCGACGCACGCCTCAAAGACCGCTCGACGATCCTGCTCGGTCAATCCGGCATGGGCAAATCGACGCTCGTGAACCTGCTCGTCCCCGATGCCGACGCCGCCACACGCGAGATTTCGTCCGCGCTCAACAGCGGCCGTCATACGACCACATTCACGCGTCTCTACGATCTGCCAGGCGGCGGCTCGCTGATCGATTCGCCGGGCTTTCAGGAATTCGGCCTGCATCATCTGTCGGAAGGCCAGCTCGAGCGCGCCTTCGCCGATTTCCGGCCTTATCTCGGACATTGCCGCTTCTACAACTGCCATCATCTGCACGAGCCGGGATGCGCGGTGCTCGAAGCCGTCGAAGCGGGAAAAATTCGCCCCGAACGTCACGCGCTCTACGCGCAACTCGTGCACGAAGCCAGCCAGATCGTTCGATGAAGCGGCTCACGCGCGCTCCCGATCTCATCACGGCGCAGCATTGGGTGAACGTGCTGTCGGCCGCGGGCGTGCCGTGCGAGTTGCACAACCGTTATTTGAATGGCGCGATGGGGGAGATTCCGGCCGATCAGTGCGCGCCGGAAATCTGGATCGTCGACGATCGCGACGAAGCGCTGGCCTTGCGCCTTCTGGAGCGCGCGAGAAAAGGGCCGGACGCGAACGCCCGGCCCTGGAAGTGCAAGCATTGCGGCGAGTGGCTGGAGCCGCAGTTCACCGTCTGCTGGAATTGCCAGACGGCGCGCGATCCGCTCGACGATTGATTACGCCAGCCACACGGCGATCGTCAGCATCAGCAGCAGCAACATCCACAAAATGACTGCCCGCCATACGAGGCCGACAGCCGATTGCAGCGTGCGCGGCGTGCAATCGTCGCCGACGGGCAACGGACTGGCATCGCCGACGGCAAGCGCTTCGACCGAAAGCGGCTCGGCGAGCGGCCCCGCGAGACGCGCGCCCAGCGCACCGCTGCCCGCTGCCAGCAACACGCCTTCGTTTGCGTCCGGCCATTGGCGCGCGTGATTGCGCCACGCGTAAATGGCGTCCTCGAAATTGCCGACGATCGCGAAACCGAGCGACGTCAGACGCGCGGGCACCCAATCGATGATGAAGAACGCGCGTTGCGCGAACGACGAGAACTCCGCGGTGCGCTCGGGATTCGGCTTCGACCACGCGCGCGCGAGGTATTCGGCGATGCGATAGAGCACCGCGCCCGCCGGGCCGATCGGAATCAGAAACCAGAAGAATACGCCGAACACGTGCCGGTGCGATGCCACGACCGCATGAACCAGCGTATGCCGGACGATTTCGCTGACGGGCATGTCGACCGTATCGATGCCGGTCCACTCGGCCAGGACTTCCCGCGCGCGCGGAACGTCGTCGTTGTTGAGCGCGAGGTGGATATCGGTGAAATAGTGGCTGAACTGCCGGAAACCGAGCGTGAAATAGACGATCACTACGTTCCAGAAGAACGCCAGAACGAAGTTGATCCGATAGAGCACGTAATAGACGAGCCCGACGAAGAGCGTCCACGGCAGCACGACCACGAGCCACGCGACGATGCCATGCTTCTCCTTGCCGGCATCGAAACCGTGCGCGGTGGATTCCGCATGATATTGAAGCAACGCCGAAATCGGATTGTGCGGCGATAACGCGCGCATCTGCTCAATGACGAGAGCCAGCAATACGGAGAAAAAAGTCATGCGAAGCGCCGAAACGGTCGGATAGTTCGAGTTTCGCGTAACGATAGCACAGCACCCGACGCCTTTAATGCGCTAAGTATTTGCGCAACGCGCAACAAGGGCGCGGACTTTTCGCGCCGTCACGCGCGAGCCACGAGGAAGCGATAAAAATTGCGCAACATGCCAGCCGTTGCGCCCCAGATGAAATATGGAGCCTTCCCGTCGCCGGGGCTGTATGGCATGGCAAAAAAACGACGCTCGCCGCCTTCCCAGCGAAAGACCCGCACTTCATGATTCGCGGGATTCATGAGCCACGCGAGCGGCACTTCGAAGATATCGGCGACTTCGCGTGTATCGGCCTTCAATGTGAATGGCGGATTCACGAGCGCGACGACCGGCGTCACCTTGAAACCCGTGCCCGTCAGATACTCGGGCATCGCGCCGATGACCTCGCAATGCTCCGCGCCCAACCCCACCTCTTCGTAGGCTTCGCGAAGCGCGGTGGCGGCGGCATCGGCGTCTTCGGGCTCGCGTCGGCCGCCCGGAAAACTGATCTGCCCCGCGTGATCCGACAGATGATCGGCGCGCTGCGTCAGCAGCACGGTCAAGCCGCCCTCGCGCACGACGAGCGGCACCAGCACAGACGCCACGCGCGGATCGCCGCCGATCGCCTTGATGCGCTGCTCGCGCTCTTCCTGCGCCCAGTCGAGATCCATCGCGAAACGCGCGCGCAAGCCTTCAGGCGTGAGGCGCTCGGGCGGAACGGGCGGGAGTGTCTCGCCCGTCGAGAGGACGGGCATCGTTTCGGGTTCGAGGATGCGGGGAGTCGAAGTCTTTCCGGTGGACACGGGTCGAGAACGGTTCTGTGGAAGCCTCAATTTGAACACACCAAAGAAAAAAGCACCCGAGGGGTGCTTTTTTCGTACTGCGTCTGGCGAGGGACTTACTCTGCGGAAGCAGCAGACTTGTCCTTGAACACCAGCTTTTCCTTGATTCGAGCCGACTTGCCCGAACGCTCGCGCAGGTAGTAGAGCTTCGCACGGCGGACATCGCCACGACGCTTCACGACGATGCTCGCGAGCAGCGGCGAGTAGGTCTGGAACGTACGCTCGACGCCTTCGCCCGACGAGATCTTGCGGACGATGAAGTTCGAGTTCAGGCCACGGTTACGCTTCGCGATGACGACACCTTCGTAAGCCTGAACACGCTTGCGCGTGCCTTCGACCACGTTCACGTTGACGACGACGGTATCGCCCGGCGCGAAGTCGGGGATGCTCTTCTCGCCCAGAACGCGTGCGATCTCTTCCTTCTCGAGTTGCTCAATCAGATTCATTACTGACTCCTTGTGCCATCTTGCCGGAGTTGTGTGCCTTGTATTGAGTCAGGCCCCGGTAGAGGATGGGTTTGCTTCAGGCGCCGATACCACTCGACGCCCCCATTTTCCCGCTCGTCCGCTCGAAACCTATGCGGGCTTCGACGCTTCCTTCGCGAGTTCTGCGAGCCACGCCTCATCGGCACGGCTCAACATCTTGCTGCGACGCGCCCGCTCGATCAGATCGGGCCGCTTGTTGAATGTGTTGCGCAATGCTTCGCGCCTGCGCCAGGCGTCGATTTCCTTGTGATGGCCGCCGAGCAGCACATCGGGAACGCGCACGCCGTCGTACTCTTCCGGACGCGTGTAGTGCGGGCAATCGAGCAGCACATCGACGAAACTGTCCTGCACCGCCGATTGCGCGTCGTTCAGCACACCCGGCAACTGACGCACTACGGCGTCCATCAGCGCCATGGCGGGGAGTTCTCCGCCGGACAGCACGAAGTCGCCGAGGCTCACTTCTTCGTCCACTTCACGGTCGATCAGGCGCTGATCGATCGCTTCGTAACGGCCGCACAGCAATACGAGACCGGGTTCCTGCGCGAATCGCATCACGCGATCGTGATCCAGCTTCGCACCTTGCGGCGACATCATCACGACGCGCGTCGACGTGATGCCCTGCTCGCGCTGCGCAGCCTTCGCCGCATGGATCGAGTCTTCCAGCGGGCGCGCCAGCATGACCATGCCGGGGCCGCCGCCGTAAGGGCGATCGTCGACGGTGCGGTAGTTGTCCGTGGTGAAATCGCGCGGATTCCACGTGCGCAGACCGAACCGCTCCTGCTTCACCGCCCGGCTGGTGATGCCCCAGTCGGTCAGCGCGCGAAACATTTCGGGAAAGAGCGTCACGACATCGAACTGCATCGCTCTCTCCGTAACGTGCCGATGTTCAATAATCGGCGTCCCAGTCGACGACGATACGCTTCGCCGCCCGGTCCACCGTCTTCACATATACGCCGACGAACGGAATGAGCCGCTCGCCGGTGACGGGCGCGCCGTCCTTGTTCGTATCCGGATACTCGATCCGCAGAATGGAATGCGCGCCGTTGTCGATAAGATCGGCGACGCGACCAAGCGCAACGCCAGCTTCATTTTCGACATCGAGGCCGATCAGATCGACCCAGTAAAATTCGTCGTCGCTGTCGAGCTTCGGGAAATCGCCACGCGCGATATTCACCGTATGGCCCTTCAGCGCGAGCGCCGCATCGCGGTCATCGCAGCCGGCCAGACGCGCGACGATGGTATCGGCGTGCACTTTCGACTGCAGGCAGCGCGCGGACTTGCGATCGCGGCCTTTGACGAGCCACCAGCGTTTGGCGCTCAGCAGCGCGTCGCCGCCCTGCTTGCCGTTCGCGTGCGGAACGATCTTGACCCAACCCTTCAGACCGTACGCATCGGCGATAAAACCGACTTCGACGGCGTCTTCGGGCAAAGCCTCGACCCGCTCGATTGCGGCTTCCGGCTGAATGCTGCCTTTATCGCTGCCTTTGTTGCTACCCGAAACGTCGCCCGCCACGCGGCGCGCGCCCGGCTTGCGGACGAACGCGCCAAACGTGGCGGAACTTTCATCTTGCCCCGGCTTCGTTCGGCCGATGTTTTCCGATGCGCGGCCGGATTCAGAATCGCGCGCGGACATCGGCGAACCTTTGGGCAGGTTTCGAGCGTTTATTACAGCGTCGGCTCAGCGAACTCAAGCAGCCGGCTGGGCTTGCTGAGCTTGCTTGACGAGACGCTCGACGGTCGGTGACAGTTGCGCGCCAACGCCTTGCCAGTACGTCAGGCGATCTTGCGCGATGCGCAGCGATTCGCCCTTGGTCGCGACCGGGTTGTAGAAACCCACGCGCTCGATGAAGCGGCCGTCACGGCGGCTACGCGAGTCGGTTGCGACGATGTTGTAGAACGGGCGCTTCTTCGAGCCGCCACGAGCCAAGCGGATGATGACCATGCTGAAATCCTTGAAAACCGGGGTTCGGAACAACGAGAACAGGCGATTATAGCCGGATTCCGACGCTCTAACAAACACTTAACGCATTTTTTGCATGTGACGCCAAGTTCGGCAAGAATTCGGCGCGTTGCCGGATACCGGAAATCACGCCAATGCGGCAACGTGCCATGGGCGGCGTGCTTGGCGGTAGGCGTAAAATGTCAGACCGGCGTCCGCCTCAATCCACCACCGCTTTCGCTGATGACTTCCTCGTCCGTCGCCACGCAATCCGGCTCCAAGCCGGCCGGCAAGCAGGTTCCGCCATACTTCCGCTCGAAAACGCTGACCGCCGCGCTGGCGTTCCTGTTCGGCTATATCGGACTGCATCGCTTCTACCTCTATGGAATGCGCGACAAGTACGGCTGGGCGCATATCGTCGGTATCGTAATGGGTGCGTTCGGCTATCTGCTGCTCGCCGAAACGGAGCGCACGTCGATTCTCGGCTGGGCGCTGGCATTTCCCGGCGCAATCTCGCTGCTTGCGGCTTTCCTCTCCGCGCTCGTCTACGGCCTGCGCCCGGACGCCAAGTGGGACGCGCAATTCAACGCGCACACGGGACGCGAAAGCCGCTCCGGTTGGACCGTGATCTTCGTCGTGATCTTTTCGCTGCTGATCGGCGCATTTCTGCTGATGACCGGTCTCGCGCTCACGTTCCAGACTTATTTCGAAGGCCAGGTCGAAGCCGCGAAGACTTTGTCGCAATAGAACGTCAGAACAAATCGAGCTGCGGGCTCGCCGGCGGCGGCGGCCGTTTCGCCGGTCGCTGAAACTCGGACATATCGAGAATCCCGCGCTGTCTTGCATTAAGCCCAAGACGTTTCGTCGCCTTCTGAAAGCGCTGTTTCAGCATGTCGGCCCAAAGGCCCTCGCCTTTCATGCGCTTCGAGAAATCCGAGTCGTAATCCTTGCCGCCGCGCATGTCGCGCACGCGGCTCATCACGCGATCCGCGCGGTCGGGAAAATGCGCGGCCAGCCAATCCTTGAAGAGCGGCGCGACTTCCCATGGCAGACGCAGCACGATATAGCTCGCGGTCGTCGCGCCCGCCTCTGCGCACGCTTCCAGCACACGCTCCAGGTCCGGCTCCGTCACGAACGGAATGACCGGCGCGATGCTCACGCCCACTGGAATGCCCGCCTCCGCGAGCGTGCGAATCGTGCGCAGACGCCGCGAAGGTGTGGCCGCGCGCGGTTCGAGCGTGCGCGCGATATCTGCATCGAGCGTGGTGACTGTGATCGCCGCCATCATCTGGCCGCGTTCGGCCATCGGCGCGAGCAGGTCTATGTCGCGCTCGATCAGCGAGCTCTTCGTGATCGCCGCGAACGGATGGCCGCAGTCGTGCAGCATCTGAATGACGCGCCGCGTGAGTTGCAGATCCCGTTCGACCGGCTGATACGCGTCGGTGTTGACGCCGAGCGCGATCGGCTCGGGCTCGTAGTTCGGCTTCGCCAGTTCGCGTTCGAGCAATTCGGGCGCGTTGATCTTCGCGTAAATGCGGCTTTCGAAATCGAGGCCGGGCGACAGTCCGAGATAGCTGTGCGTCGGACGAGCGAAACAGTAGATGCAGCCGTGCTCGCATCCGCGATAGGGATTGAGCGATACGGAGAACGGAATATCCGGCGAACTGTTGCGCGTGAGGATGGTTTTGGCGCGCTCTTCGAACACCTGCGTGCGCAGCGGCGGTGCGCTCTCGTCCTCGGCATCCGCGGCGTGCAGCCAGCCGTCGTCGACGCGCTCGCGCTCGTCCTTCTCGTAGCGGCCCTGGATGTTCGTGACCGCACCGCGCCCCTTCAACGGAGCGGGCGGCGCGACGGGATATTCACGATCCGGCGATGACATTTGCGACAAAATCCAACGATTGATACTGTACAAATATACAGTATCGACGTTTCGTCGCAAGCGAAAAATCACGTCTCGACGAGAATCTTCAGCGTCTCCTTGATCTCCTCCATCACCACATAGCTCTTCGACTGAACCGCGCCCGGCAGTTGCAACAGGATGTCGCCGAGCAGCTTGCGATAGTCCGCCATTTCGCCGATCCGCGCCTTGATCAGATAGTCGAAATCGCCCGACACGAGATGACACTCGAGCACTTCGGGAATCTTCTGCACTTCGCGCCGGAACTGCTCGAACATGTTGCCGCTTTTGTGATCCAGCGTGATCTCGACGAACACGAGCAGCGCCGCGCCGAGTTCGGTCGGATTCACGCGCGCGTAATAGCCGACGATGACACCGTCGCGCTCCATGCGTTTCACGCGCTCGATACACGGCGTCACGGACAATCCGACGCGCTCCGCCAGATCCTTCATCGCGATGCGGCCGTCCTCCTGAAGGATGTTCAAGATCTTGTGATCGAGCTTGTCGAGCGTACGGACCGGATTTCGCTGCGTTCGCATTTCTTTTTCCTGAAAATCGACCAAATACAATAACTAAAACTGCTTTGATCTCAATACTATAGGCGATAACACTAGACGGACAGGGTGTCGCAGGTATGGCCGGCTGTCCAGCGAAATCGAATTGGAGATCACATGCGAATCGTTATCCTCGGAAGCGGCGTCGTCGGCGTGACGAGCGCGTATTACCTTGCTCGCGCCGGCCACGAAGTCACGGTCATCGATCGCGAAGCCGGCCCCGCGCTCGAAACGAGTTTCGCGAACGCCGGACAGATCTCTCCCGGTTATGCATCGCCGTGGGCCGCGCCGGGCGTGCCGCTCAAAGCCGTGAAGTGGATGTTCGAAAAGCACGCGCCGCTCGCGATCCGCCTCGACGGCACGATGAATCAGTTGCAATGGATGTGGCAAATGCTGCGTAACTGCACGCAAGATCGCTACACGGTGAACAAGGGCCGCATGGTCCGCCTCGCCGAATACAGCCGCGACTGCCTGCAGGCGCTGCGCGCGGACACGGGCATTTCCTATGAAGGCCGCACGGGGGGCACGCTGCAACTGTTCCGTACGCAGCAGCAATTCGATGGCGCGGGCAAGGACATCGCCGTGCTGAAAGACGCGAACGTGCCGTTCGAGCTGCTCACCGCCGACGAACTCAAGAAGGCCGAACCCGCGCTCGCCGCCGTGTCGCAGAAGCTGACGGGCGGTCTGCGTCTGCCGAACGATGAAACCGGCGACTGCCAGATGTTCACCACGCGGCTCGCCGCAATGGCCGAAGCGCTCGGCGTCAAGTTCCGCTACAACACCTCGATCGACGCGCTCGCCGTCGCGAATGGCCGCATCGCCGGCGTGCAGTGCGGCAAGGAACTGGTGACGGCGGATTCGTACGTCGTCGCGCTCGGCTCGTATTCGCCGAAACTGCTGGGCGATCTCGTCAAGATTCCGGTCTATCCGCTGAAGGGCTATTCGATTACCGCGCCGATCGTCGATGCGAACCGCGCGCCTGTGTCGACCGTGCTCGACGAAACGTACAAGATCGCGATCACGCGTTTCGACGACCGCATCCGCGTGGGCGGCATGGCGGAAATTGTCGGATACGACAAGAAGCTCAAAGCGGCGCGTCGCGAAACGCTCGAAATGTGCGTGAACGACCTCTTCCCGGGCGGCGGCGACACCACGAACGCCACGTTCTGGACCGGCCTGCGCCCGATGACGCCTGACGGCACGCCGATCGTCGGCCGCACGCCGGTGCCGAACCTGTTCCTGAACACGGGCCACGGCACGCTCGGCTGGACGATGTCGTGCGGCTCCGGCCAATTGCTCGCCGATCTCATGTCCGGCAAGCAGCCCGCGATCCGCGCGGACGACCTTTCGGTGCATCGCTATTTCGGCGACGTCGGCGTGAAGACGCGTCCGGGATACGCGAACGCGTAATTCGCGTTGTCGCATCAAAGCAAAGCAAAGGCGCCTTCGATGAAGGCGCTTTGTCGTTTCTAGAACTGATCTTCGCTGAGTGCGAGCACGCCTTCCCCGCCGTTCGCGCTGACGATCGACGCCTCGATCCCAGGAGCCAGCGACAGAATGTGCTCCGCGAAAAACTCGGCTGTCGCGATCTTCGCGGAATGAAAGCGCTCGTCTTCCGCGCGTTTCGCCTGCGAGACGAGCATCGCGCGCGCCATCTGCCATCCGGACAACACGATGCCCGCAAGCCGCAGATACGGCACGCTGCCCGCGAACACCGCGTTCGGGTCGCTCTTGAACTTCGCGACGATGAACTCGATCGCGCGCGCCAGCGACAGACTTCCCGCGCTCAAATGTCGATGCATCGACTTGAACGGCTTGCCATCCACTTCGGCGAGCGCGGCGATCGTCTGATCGATCTGCGCGAGCAGCGCTTGCGCCGCACGGCCACCATCGCGCACGGTCTTGCGGCCGACGAGGTCGTTCGCCTGAATCGCCGTCGTGCCTTCGTAGATCGGCAGAATGCGCGCGTCGCGATAATGCTGCGCCGCGCCCGTCTCCTCGATGTAGCCCATGCCGCCATGCACCTGCACGCCGATACTCGCGACATCGACGGACATTTCCGTGGAAAAGCCCTTCACGATCGGCACGAGATATTCGTAGATCGCCTGATGACTCTTCCTGGCATCATCGTCCGGATGGCCGTGCGCGAGATCGCTGTGCGACGCTGCGACGTAGGCGAGCGCGCGGGCGCCTTCGGTGTAGGCGCGCATCGTCGAGAGCATGCGGCGCACGTCGGGGTGATGGATGATCGTCACCGGCTCCTTCGCGCTGCCATCGACGGGACGGCTCTGCACGCGCTCCTTCGCGTACGCGACCGCCTGTTGATACGCGCGCTCGGCGATCGCGACACCCTGCATGCCGACCGCAAAACGCGCCGCGTTCATCATGATGAACATGTATTCGAGGCCGCGATTCGCCTCGCCGATCAGATACCCGGTCGCCCCGCCGTGATCGCCGTATTGCAGCACGGCCGTCGGGCTCGCCTTGATGCCGAGCTTGTGCTCGATCGACACGCAATGCACGTCGTTGCGCTCGCCGAGCGAGCCGTCGTCATTGACGAGGAACTTCGGCACGAGAAAGAGCGAGATGCCTTTCACGCCCTCGGGCGCATCGGGCGTGCGCGCGAGCACGAGATGGACGATGTTCTTTGCCATGTCGTGTTCGCCGTACGTGATGAAGATTTTCGTGCCGAAGACCTTGTACGTGCCATCGCCCTGCGGCTCGGCCCGCGTGCGCACGAGCGCGAGATCGGAACCCGCCTGCGGCTCGGTGAGGTTCATCGTGCCGGTCCATTCGCCGCTAATGAACTTCGGCAGATAGCGCGCCTTCTGCTCGTCGCTGCCGGCGGTGAGGAGCGCCTCGATTGCGCCGTCGGTGAGCAGCGGGCACAGCGCGAAAGAGAGATTCGCCGAGTTGAGCGCTTCGATGCACGGCGTCGCGATGAGCTTCGGCAAGCCCTGTCCGCCGAAGTCCGCCGGATGCACGACGCCTTGCCAGCCGCCTTCCGCGAACTGGCGGAACGCGTTCTTGAAGCCGGGCGTCGTCGTGACTTCGCCGTTCGCCCAGGCGCTTGGATTGCGATCGCCTTCGACGTTCAGCGGCGCGATTACTTCGCTGCAAAAGCGCGCGGCTTCTTCGACGACGGCCTGCGCCGTATCGAAGCCCGCGTCTTCGTGACCGGGCAGCGCGGCGATGCGGTCGATATCCGCCAGCTCCTTCACTACGAACAACATGTCCTTGACGGGTGCGCGATAGCTCATCGTCCTGTCTCCTCCTGTTTCAATTTTCGGGTACAAAAAAAGGGCGCAACGTTCGTCGCGCCCTTTCTTATTTTTGTGGTGAGTGTTCGACTCACATGGCGCGGTTAGCCGAGCTCTTTCACCAGTTCCGGCACGACCGAGAACAGATCGCCGACGAGACCGTAATCGGCGACGCTGAAGATCGGCGCTTCGGGGTCTTTGTTGATCGCGACGAT
>NZ_JALQDP010000014.1:0-40859 GCF_023631165.1 Caballeronia sp. AZ1_KS37
TCGCCACCAATCTTCGATGCCGCCGCAACCGTGTTCAGCGTCGCTGCCTTGATCGACGCATTGTCGTGTTCTGCAATTACGAGAATCGTCATGTTCAGATCACCTTCGCTTCGGTTTTCAGTTTTTCGACCAGCGTCTTCACGTCGGGCACGGTGATGCCCGCGCTGCGCTTCGGCGGCTCGACGACTTTCAGCGTCTTCAGACGCGGCGCGACATCGACGCCGAGATCGGCGGGCTTCACCGTCGTCAGCGGCTTCTTCTTCGCCTTCATGATGTTCGGCAGCGTCACATAGCGCGGCTCGTTCAGACGCAGATCGGTCGTGACGACTGCGGGCAATTTCAGCGACAGCGTTTCGGCGCCGCCATCGACTTCGCGCGATACCGTGGCTTTGCCATCGGCAACGACGACCTTCGATGCGAACGTCGCTTGCGGCAAACCCGCCAGTGCAGCGAGCATCTGGCCGGTTTGATTCGAGTCGTCGTCGATGGCCTGCTTGCCCAGGATGACGAGCTCAGGCTTCTCTTGATCGACCAATGCCTTCAGGATCTTCGCGACCGCCAGCGGCTGCAACTCATCGGCGGATTCGACCAGAATCGCGCGATCCGCACCGATCGCCAGCGCCGTCCGCAACGTCTCCTGACATTGCGTCACGCCGCACGATACGGCGATCACTTCCGTAGCAACACCCGCTTCCTTCAGACGCACCGCCTCTTCCACGGCGATTTCGTCGAACGGGTTCATCGACATCTTCACGTTGGCGATATCGACACCCGTGTTATCCGATTTCACGCGGACCTTCACGTTGTAGTCGACCACGCGCTTGACTGGCACCAGAATTTTCATGCACACGCTCCAAAGTTACGATTACGTCAACCCAGCGCCATTATACGAGTGACGCGTAAGATCACCCCTCCAAAAGCGGGTGGGGTCGGCGATCGTGCAATAGGTATGAGCCGAATTTTATCGAACGATCGTTCTATTTATATCCACGAAAACCCGAATCCGACCATGAAAACGATTACCAGGCCGTAATCACCGCGCCGGCGTACTTGCCTTCGATGAACTGCTTCACTTCCGGCGAGTGATACGCCGCGATCAGCTTCGCAACCCACGGCTTGTCCTTGTCGGCCGCGCGAACCGCGATGATGTTCACATACGGACCGCGTGGATCTTCGATTGCGATCGCGTCCGACTTCGGCTTCAGGCCCGCTTCCATCGCGAAGTTCGTATTGATGGCGGCGGCATCGACGTCGTCGAGCGAGCGCGGAATCTGCGCGGCGTCGAGTTCGACGATCTTCAGCTTCTTCGGATTCTCGACGATATCGAGCGGCGTCGCTTTCAGACCCGCATCCGCGCGCAGCTTGATGAGACCTTGCTTCTGCAGCAGCAGCAATGCGCGGCCGCCGTTGGTCGGATCGTTCGGCACCGCGATGCGCGCGCCGTTGGCAAGCGCCGACAGCGACTTCAGCTTCTTCGAGTAGATGCCCATCGGGAACGTCACCGTATCGGCGACCTTGACGAGCTTGTAGCCGCGATCCTTCACTTGCGCGTCGAGATACGGCAGATGCTGATAGCTGTTCGCATCGAGATCGCCGGCGGCGAGCGCGGCGTTCGGCTGCACGTAATCCGAGAACTCGACGACCGTGATCTTCAGCCCGTTTTTCGCGGCGACCTGCTTCACCACGTCCATGATCTGCGCGTGCGGGCCGCCGGTCACGCCCAACTTGATGGCTTCATCGGCGTGCGCGGCACCGTTGAACAGCGTTGCGCTCAACAGCGCGGCGGCGAACTTCAGAATGAATCGACGTTGCATGGTTTCTTGAGTGGTTATTTGTGACTGAGACGACGAACGAGCCAGTCGCCGAACGACTGAACGAGCTGCACGAACACGATGAGAATGACCACGACCGTGATCATCACTTCAGGAAGAAAACGCTGATAACCATAGCGGATGCCGAGATCGCCGAGACCGCCGCCGCCGATCGCGCCCGCCATCGCCGAATAGCCGACGAGCGACACGAACGTGATCGTCAATCCAGCGACGACGCCCGGCAGCGATTCCGGCAACAGCACTTTGAAGACGATCTGCGATGTCGTCGCGCCCATTGCCTGCGCGGCTTCGATGAGTCCGCGATCCACTTCGCGCAGTGCCGTCTCGACGAGCCGCGCGATGAACGGCGCAGCGGCGATCGTCAGCGGCACGACGGCGGCCGCGGTGCCGATCGACGAGCCGACGACGAGCCGCGTGAACGGAATCACCGCGACGAGAAGGATGATGAACGGCGTCGAGCGCACCGCATTCACGATGCCGCCGAGCACCCGATTCACGCCGATGTTCTGCAGCACGCCGTCGCGATCGGTGAGATAGAGCAGCACGCCGAGCGGCAAACCGACCGCCGCGCCGACGAGTCCCGAGATGCCGACCATGATCAGCGTTTCCCAGAACGACTGGACGAACATGTCGAACATTTCACTCAACATGGGACAACTCCTCCACGACGACGCCCTGCGAGCGCAAATATTCGATCGCTTCGGCGATCTTCACCGGCTGACCGCCCGCGAGCACCGCGAGCGAGCCGAACGCCTGCCCCTGAATCTCGTCGATCTGGCCGTGCAGGATGTTGAAATCGAGTTCGTAGCGGCGGATCGTCTCCGAGAGAATCGGCTGATCGACGCCCGAGCCCGTGAACGCGAGCCGCAGCAAATGACCGCTGCCGGTCTTGAGCCGCTCGATCACGCGTGCCTTCAATGCGGGCGGCAACTCGTGCGCGATCACGTCGCCGATCAGTGCGCGCGTGACTTCGTGATGCGGCTGCATGAAGACATCGACGACCTTGCCCTCTTCGACCACGCGCCCGGCGTCGAGCACCGCGACGCGATCGCAGACCTGTTTGATCACTTCCATCTGATGCGTGATGAGCACGATGGTGAGCCCGAGCTCGCGATTGATCTTGCGCAGCAGATCGAGAATCGCGCGCGTGGTTTCGGGATCGAGCGCGGACGTGGCTTCGTCGGAGAGCAGCACTGTCGGCTTGCTCGCGAGCGCCCGCGCAATCCCGACGCGCTGCTTCTGTCCGCCGCTGATCTGCGCCGGATACTTGTCCTTGTGCGTCGTGAGGCCGACGAGATCGAGCAGCGGCAACACGGCCGCTTCGATCTCCGCGCGCTTCTTGCCGGCGAGTTCGAGCGGCAGCGCGACGTTGTCGTACACCGTGCGCGAACTCAGCAGATTGAAATGCTGAAAGATCATGCCGATGTCGCGGCGCGCGGCGCGCAGATCGTCCTTGCCGAGCGTCGTGAGATCGCGTCCGTCGACGATCACATTGCCTTCGCTCGGCCGCGTCAGCAGATTGATCGTGCGAACCAGCGTGCTCTTGCCCGCGCCGCTGCGCCCGATGATGCCGAACACTTCGCCGGCGGGAATCGTCAGATTGACGTTGTGCAGCGCTTCGACCCAGCCTCGGGGCCCCGCGAAACGCTGCGAAAGATTGCGTATTTCGATCATGAAAATGCAAACGGCGGAAGGCTTGTCGGGTGGAACCCACCCGCGCCGCCGGCCGCCGCTCGTTCTTAGCTGTTTGTATCGTGGCGGGGATTTTACAGGACGCGTTACATTCTGTTTAATAATGATTTCAGATCGGCTAATAACGTGGAGATATTTACCGCGCCATGTCACGCACTATCTATTCGACGAGCGCCGTCACGACGCGACACGGCGTCGAACTGTTTCTGCATCGCTGGCATCCCGCGCCGGGCATCGAACTCAACGCGCGGATCGCGCTCGTCCACGGTCTCGGCGAACACGCGGGCCGTTACGACGCGCTCGCGACCGCGCTGAACGCGGCGGGCATCGAGCTGATCGCGATCGATCTGCGCGGACACGGGAAGTCGTCGGGCGAACGGGCGTGGGTTCGCGTCTTCACGGACTATCTGCGCGACACCGATGTCCTGCTCGAAGCGTGCGCGGCCACGCCGCCCGCCGGCACGCCGCTCTTTTTGATGGGCCACAGCATGGGCGGAACGATCGCGGCGCTCTACGCCGCCGAGCGTGCGCAGGAGAACAAGCTGGCCGGTCTGATCCTGTCGAGCCCGGCGTTGAAGATCGGACCGGGCACGCCGCGCTGGAAGGCCAAACTGAGCCGCATCGTGGGCGTGGTCGCGCCGCGCGTCGCCGCGTTCAGCATCGATCCGGCGCTGCTGTCGCGCGCGCCGGGCGTCGTCGAAGCGTACAAGCGCGATCCGCTCGTGCATCACTCAGCCGTCTGCGCACGCACTGCCGCGCAGATTCTCGCCGGCATGGAGCGCGTGGCGGAAAAGCGCGGCGACATCAAGCTGCCGCTTCTCGTCTTTCACGGCAGCGCGGACGCGATCTGCGATCCCGCCGGCAGCCGCGAGTTCGAAGCCAACGCGGGATCGACCGACACCACGCTCATCGTCCACGAAGGCAGCGCCCACGAAACGCTCAACGATCTCGACCGCGAGCGCGTGATCCGCGAGCTGATCGACTGGACGCTCGTGCGCGCGGACTACGCGCGCGCTCGCGCCCGCTAGATTTCCGCCAGCACCCGCAGATGCGCAACGACGCTGCGGCCCAGCGCCGACAGGTTATAGCCGCCTTCGAGACAACTCACGATGCGCCCTTGCGCGTAGCGCTTCGCGACGCCGCGAATCTGCTCGGTGATCCACGCGTAATCGTCCTCGACGAGACCCATGTTCGCCATGTCGTCTTCGCGATGCGCATCGAAGCCGGCCGAGACGAAGATCATCTGCGGCTTGAACGCTTCGAGCCGCGGCAGCCACATCATGTCGACGACCTCGCGCACCTGCATGCCCTTAGTGCGCGCGGCGAGCGGCACGTTGACCATGTTCGCCGCGTGATTGTCGGCGCCGGAGAACGGATAGAACGGATGCTGGAAGAAACTGCACATCAGCACGCGCGAATCGCCGCTGAACGCGGCTTCGGTGCCGTTGCCGTGATGCACGTCGAAATCGACGATCGCGACCCGCTGCAGGCCGTGCACTTCCAGCGCATGCCGCGCGGCGATCGCGACGTTGTTGAAGAGGCAGAAGCCCATCGCGCGCGCGGGCTCGGCGTGATGGCCCGGCGGCCGGATGCTGCAAAACGCGTTGTCGTAACGGCCTTCGATGACGGCATCGGTGGCCGCGACCGCCGCGCCCGCCGCGCGCAACGCCGCGCGATAGGACTGGGGGCACATCGACGTATCGGGGTCGAGTTCGCTTCGGCCCGATTCCGGCGTGCGGCTCTTGATGTAGTCGATGTGCGCCTGCGTATGCACGCGCGCGAGGTCGGCTTCGTCGGCGAGCGGCGCTTCCTCGCGCTCGATGAGCGAATCGATCCGGCTCGCGATCAGCTGGTCTTCGATCGCCTGCAGGCGCGCCGGACACTCGGGATGCCATTGGCCGTTGTCGTGCTGGAGGCAGTCGGGGTGGGAGTAGAAGCCGGTGGCCATGATGTCTCGCAATGCCGCTTGTCGTCGGCTCTCGTCTCGTATTTTTTCGTCATACGCGACCACTTGTCGCGTAATTGACGTTAAGTTACCACACCGTCCGGCACGGCCGCCCTCGCCCGGGCACATGGCCGATATGGGCGCGAAGCGTCGGTTATACTGCCCCGACGCCTTGCCGGCCGAGCGATTGCGCGCGGCATGTTGCAGGCTGTTGCGTTCCGTTGAGAATCGTTGCATCGATTCGACTTCACAGGCGTTTTTGGCCACTCGCGCATCCGGCATCGCCCCAACCGCCCCCAACCACGCACACTATGACTTTCCAGTTTGCTCCGTTCGTCTTCACGGCTTCATCCAGGCCGGCAAAGCGCGCACTCGTTACTTCCCTCGTCTGCGCGCTCGGCTTTCTCTCCGGGAACAGTGCCTTTGCGCAGTCGCAGCAGCCGCAGGCCGCGACGCCGCAAGGGCAGGTGTTCGAAGAAGAGATCGTGCCGCAGCGCTACGCGAACAATCCGAATGTCGATGCGTTCATCAATGACATGGTCGCGCGCTACGACTTCGATTCGTCCGCGCTGCACGATCTGTTTGCGCGCGTGAGCTATTCGGCGACCGCGGCGAAACTGGTGTTGCCGTCGCCCACGCCGCAGGCCAAGAACTGGCGCGCGTACCAGGGGCGTTTCATCGAGCCGGTTCGCATCAACGCCGGCGTGAAGTTCTGGCGCGCGAATCAGGCGACGCTGCAGCGCGCGTCCGAGCAATTCGGCGTGCCGCCGGAGGTGATCGTCGGAATCATCGGCGTGGAGACGATCTACGGGAAGTACATGGGCAACTTCCGCGCGCTCGACGCGCTGACCACGCTCACCTTCGATTACCCGAACACCCCGAACCGCGTCGAGCGCATGGCGACGTTCCGCAAGAATCTCGAAGACCTGCTCGTGTGGACGCGCGATTCGCAGATCGATCCGACGACCGTCCTCGGTTCATACACGGGCGCGATCGGGATTCCGCAGTTCCTGCCGAGCAGCATCGTGCAATACGCGGTCGATTACGACGGCAACAGCCGCATCGATCTGCGCACGAGCCCGGCAGACGCCATCGGCAGTGTGGCGAACTATCTGAAGCAGAACGGCTGGGAACCGGGCCGGCCGGTCGTGTGGCGCATCGCCGGCGATGTCGGCAGTCAGGGCATCGCGCAGGCCGCCGCCGATGGCGCGCCGGAACCGAAATGGTCGCTCGCGCAACTGACGAAGGCCGGCATGCTGCTCAACGAGCCGGGCTTGAATATCGACGCAGAAGCGCCGACGCCGCTCACCGTCGTCGATTTGCCCACGCCCGGCCGCGCGACCGAATACACGCTCGGGCTGAAGAACTTCTACGTGCTGACGCGTTACAACCGCAGCTTCTTCTACGCGCTCGCGGTGTATCAGCTTGGCGAAGCGGTCAAGGCGCGCATGGTCGCGGGCGACACGGGCGCGAATTCGCAGTGACGTTTGTCCGCTACAGACGTAAAAAACCCCGGCTCGCCGGGGTTCTCTCATTGCGCGATCAGGATGCGCGGCATCACGCCGGGAACACGCCCGTCGAAAGATAACGGTCGCCGCGATCGCAGACGATGAACACGATCGTCGCGTTCTCCACCTGGCGCGCGACGCGCAGCGCCACTTCGCACGCGCCGCCCGACGAAATGCCCGCGAAAATGCCTTCGACCGATGCGAGGCGTCGCGCCATCGCTTCGGAGGCCGCCTGACTTACGTTCTCCACGCGATCCACGCGGCTGCGATCGAAAATCTTCGGCAGATAGGCTTCCGGCCACTTGCGGATGCCCGGAATGCGCGAGCCTTCTTCCGGCTGAGCGCCGATGATCTCGATCTTTTCGTTTTGCTCCTTCAGATACTTCGACACGCCCATGATCGTGCCGGTCGTGCCCATCGACGAGACGAAGTGGGTAAGGCGGCCTTCGGTCTGACGCCACAGCTCCGGGCCCGTGCCTTCGTAATGCGCGAGCGGATTGTCCGGGTTCGCGAACTGATCGAGAATGATGCCTTTGCCGTCACGCTGCATCTGATCGGCGAGATCGCGTGCGTATTCCATGCCGCCCGTCACCGGCGTCAGCACGATTTCGGCGCCATACGCGGCCATGCTCTGGCGGCGCTCGATCGACAGATCTTCCGGCATCAGCAGCACCATCTTGTAGCCGCGCATCGCGGCGGCCATCGCGAGCGCGATGCCGGTGTTGCCGCTCGTCGCTTCGATGAGCGTGTCGCCCGGCTTGATGCGGCCGCGCTCTTCAGCTTTCCTGATCATCGACAGCGCCGGCCGGTCCTTCACCGATCCCGCCGGATTGTTGCCTTCGAGCTTGCCCAGCACGACGTTGTTGCGGCTGCGAATTTCATCGTCGACGATGCGGACGAGTTGCACGAGCGGCGTATTGCCGATCGTGTCTTCGATAGTCATGTAAGCCATATGCGGAGCCGATTCGGATTCCCCGCGGACGACACTGCCTTTCCGCGCGGATTTTGATATAGGGATTCGTCGATTGTAGCCCACCGGTTCCGCCGATGCCGGCGCATCCCTGATGCACGGATGGAATGCCGCTCGCGCGCGCCGTCCGCGCATGCAAAAAGCCCCGCGGGGAGGCCGTCCGCGGGGAGCCCAAGACATCCGAAGGCTGAAGGAGACCGATGGCGCGCCGCGCACCAGGGCGCGCCTCCGGGCCGTGCTTATTTCTTCACAATGACCGGTTTAGCTGATGCGGACGCCGAAACCGGCGTCGCGACAGCCGAGTTCGCGCCGCCAGGCGGTGCGGCGACGGCCGCGGTCTTCGTCGTTGCGCCGATTGTCAGTCCTTCCGCTTCCAGACGCTGGACGGTCTTGCCGCCCATGCCTTTGACGCGCGTGCCGAGATCGCTCGCGTCCTTGAACGGACCGTGCGCCTGACGTTCATCGAGAATGGCTTTCGCCTTCGCCGGACCGATGCCCTTGATGCCGCGCAGCGCGTCGGAGTTGGCGGTATTGACGTCGACGGCCGCGAACGCGCTACCGATGGAAAAGATGAGCGCGAACGCAGCGATCGACGAGAGTGCTTGCTTGAACATGACTGAGTCTCCGTGAAGAACCGGCCGGCACCAGCGCCAACCGTGAGACCCAGTTTAGAGAGGCTCGAAGCGCGTTTATAGCTGGCCGAATAGCCAACGCACGTAGCGATCGACACCTTCCTGAACCGTAAGAAACGAGGCGTCGTAACCGGCTGCGCGCAGCTTCGACTGGTCCGCCTGCGTGAAGCATTGGTACTTGCCGCGCAGCGCGTCGGGGAACGGCACGTACTCGATCAGACCGCGCTGCACGAGTTCGGCGAGCGAGAGCGCCGCTTCGCCGTTCAACGCGCGCAGCGAGTTCACGACCGTCGACGCGATGTCGTTGAACGGCTGCGCGCGCCCGGTGCCGAGATTGAAAATGCCCGACTTCTCCGGATGATCGAAGAAGAACAGATTCACCTTCACGACGTCTTCGACCGAGATGAAGTCGCGCGTCTGCTCGCCGGCCGCATAGCCGTTGTACTCGCCGAAGAGCTTGACCTTGCCTTCCGAGCGGAACTGATTGAAGTTGTGGAACGCGACCGACGCCATGCGTCCCTTGTGCGTTTCGCGCGGGCCGTACACGTTGAAATAGCGAAAGCCGGCGATCTGGCTTTCCGCCTTCGGCACCACCTGCCGCACGATCTGATCGAAGAGGAACTTCGAATAACCGTACACGTTGAGCGGCTTCTCGACTTCGCGCTCTTCGACGAAACGGCTCGATCCGCCGTATGTCGCCGCCGACGATGCATACAGGAACTGCGCGCCCTGCGCGAGGCACGCGTCCATCACGTCGCGGCTGTAGCGGAAGTTGTTGTCCATCATGTAGCGGCCGTCGGTTTCCATCGTGTCCGAACAGGCGCCTTCGTGGAACACCGCGCGCACGCGGCCGAAATCGCCGCGCTTGAAGCGCTCGACGAACTCGGTCTTGTCGAGGTAATCGTCGATTTCGCAATCGACGAGATTCTTGAACTTGTCGGCGCGCGTGAGGTTGTCGACCGCGATCACGCGATTCTCGCCACGCTCGTTGAGCGCCTTGACGATATTGCTGCCGATGAAGCCGGCTGCACCGGTAACGATGATGGTCATGGCGTTATTTCAGATAAGGTCAGGCGAAGAGTTCGTTGTAGTCGACGGTCGCCGTACCGAGCTTGCCCACGACGATGCCCGCCGCGCGGTTCGCATAGACGATCGAGTCGACGAGCGGCACACCCGCGCCCAGCATGGTCGCGACCGTTGCGATGACGGTGTCGCCGGCGCCCGAGACATCATACACTTCGCGCGCTTCGGCCGATGTGTGCAGCACCTGGTCCTCGGTGAAGAGCGTCATGCCCTCTTCCGAGCGCGTGAGGAGCAGCGCTGAAAGATCGAGCTCCGCACGCAGTTTCCTCACGCGCTCGTGCAGATCTTCTTCCGATTTCCACTGGCCGATGACTTCGCGCAGCTCCGCGCGATTCGGCGTGATGAGCGTCGCGCCGCGATAACGGTCCCAGTCGTCGCCCTTCGGATCGACGAGCACGGGCTTTCCGGCGCGTTTCGCGTCGGCGATCATCTGCGTGACGTGCGTGAGGCCGCCCTTCGCGTAATCGGACATGAGGATCACGTCGTGCTGCGGCAGGATCTCGGTGAACCGTTCGAGACACGCGCGCAGCACTTCATGATTCGGCGTGTTCTCGAAATCGACGCGCAGCAACTGCTGCTGACGCGACAGCACGCGCAGCTTGATGGTCGTGAGCAGTTCGGGATCGCGCTCGAGATGCGCCGCGACCTTGCTTTCGCCGAGCAGCTCGACGATGCGCTCGCCCGGCTCGTCATGTCCCACTACGCAAAGCAGGCCGGCCTGCGCGCCGAGCGCCGCCGCGTTGCGCGCGACGTTCGCCGCGCCGCCGAGGCGGTCTTCCTTCTTCTGCACGTGCACGACCGGCACGGGCGCTTCGGGCGAGATGCGGTTGACGTCCCCGAACCAGTAGCGGTCGAGCATCACGTCGCCGACCACGAGCACGCGCGCCGCCGAAACGCGCGCAAGCGGGACGACGGGAATATCGGCGTTAGTTGTGGCTGCCGTTGCGGTCGAGTTCGACATGGGGACGTCCTATTGCAAAGTAGTCGATGCCCATTTCGGCCATCGCTTCCGGTTCATACAGATTGCGGCCGTCGAAGATCACCGGCGTCTTCAACGCGCTCTTCAAGTGCCAGAAATCCGGGCTCTTGAATTCCTTCCATTCGGTCACGATGACGAGCGCGTCCGCGTCCGTCAGCGCATCCTGTTGCGTGTTCACGAGATGCAGGCGCTGGAAGTCGTCGGGGCGATCCGCGAGATCGAGCGCGAACACGCGCTCTGCCTCGTCGCGCGCGACGGGATCGTAGCCGCGCACCGTGGCGCCGCGCTGCAGCAGCGCCTCGATGATGCGCCGGCTCGACGCCTCGCGCATGTCGTCGGTATTGGGCTTGAATGCGAGGCCCCACACGGCAAACGTGCGCCCGCGCAGATCCTCGCCCATGCGCTTCACGATCTTGTTGACGAGCACTTCCTTCTGATCGTTATTGACCGCTTCGACCGCCTCGAGCACGCGCAGCGTGTGGCCGTTTTCGCGCGCGGTTTGCGCGAGCGCCTGCACGTCCTTCGGGAAGCACGAGCCGCCATAGCCGCAGCCCGCATACAGGAAGTGATAGCCGATGCGCGGATCCGAGCCCATGCCCCGCCGCACCGATTCGATGTCGGCGCCGACGGTATCCGCGAGATTCGACAGATCGTTCATGAACGAGATGCGCGTCGCGAGCATCGCGTTGGCGGCGTACTTCGTGAACTCGGCCGAACGCACGTCCATGTACAGCGTGCGCTCGTGATTGCGGTTGAACGGCGTGTAGAGGCGCTTCATCTTCTCGCGCGCGAGGTTGCCCGCGCGGTCGTCGTCGATGCCGATCACGATGCGATCCGGGCGCATGAAGTCGTCCACAGCCGCGCCTTCCTTCAGGAACTCCGGATTCGACACGACCGAGAAGCCGTGCTTCTCCGACTCGCCGAGCCCGCGCGCCCGCAACTCTTCCTCGACGACGCGCTTCACTTGCAGCGCCGTGCCGACCGGCACCGTCGATTTATCGACGATCACCTTGAAGCCGTTCGAATACTTGCCGATATTGCGCGCGGCGGCGAGCACGTATTGCAGATCGGCTGAGCCGTCTTCGTCGGGCGGCGTGCCGACCGCGATGAATTGAATGTCGCCGTGCTCGACGCTCGCTTTCACGTCGGTGGAAAACTGGATGCGGCCTGCCGCGCGCGTGCGCCTCAGCATTTCCTGAAGGCCCGGCTCGTGGATCGGCACGCCGCCATTGTTGAGAATTTCGATCTTGCGCGGATCGACGTCCACGCAAAACACGTCATTGCCGATTTCGGCAAGGCACGCGCCGGTTACGAGACCGACGTAACCCGTGCCGACGATGGTCACTTTCATACGCTTTCCGGTTGTTCCTGAAATGCCGGTGGCAGAAGCGGCGCATTCGCGCGCCGCCCGATGTCATGCTCGCCGCGCTGGCTCAGGCCGAGCTCGTGATCGGCTCGACGCGACGCGGCGCGTACGTCTCCCAGCCGCTGCAGCCGGGGCATTGCCAATAGAATAGACGCGCACGGAACCCGCAAGTTTGACACGTATAACGCGGCAGATTCTTAGTGCGCTGTTTCACCAGATTACGCATCAGTTCGAGCTCGCCGCGGCGCGGCTCGTCGGCCGTCGCCTCCTGCGCCTCGAGCAGACGCGTCATGCCCGCGAGATTCGGCGCGCTTTGCATCTGCTTGCGTGCCAGCTCGTGCGCGGCTTCGAGACCGCGCAACTCTTGAACGTGCTTGTAGGCGACATCGAGCAGATCGTTCGACGGATAGCGCGTCGCGTAATCGATCAGCAGAGCGACGCCCTCTTCCTTGCGCCCGAGCGCGGCGTACGCCTTCATCAGCTTCTCGGCGACGAGCGGCAGATACGCCTCGTTCTGCTCCTCGACGCGCTTCCAGTGCGCGATGGCGACATCGACGTTGCCGGCGGCCGCTTCGACATCGCCTGCCAGGATGGTCGCGCGCACGTTGTCCGGGTTCGATGCCAGCGCGAGCTTCAGTTCGGCGCGCGCACCATCTGGATTCTTGCGCTGAAGCGCTTCCTGCGCCAGCTCGCAGTGGAAATGCGCGATTTCCATATGCAGCGAGGGCGCGCCCATCTTTTCGATCTGCTCGGCCGTCGCGATCGATTTCGGCCAGTCCTTTTCGATCTCGTAGATGGTCAGCAGCGCGCGCGGCGCGCCGAGCGAATATTCGCCGGCGTTGAGCGACTTGAACGTTTCCTCGGCGCGATCGAGCAGGCCCGCCTTCAGGAAATCCTGTCCGAGTTCGTAGAGCGCGTGATCGCGTTCCGCGACCGGCAAATCGGCGCGACTCAACAGATTCTGATGCACGCGAATCGCGCGATCGGTCTCTCCGCGGCGCCGAAACAGATTGCCGAGCGCGAAATGCAGTTCGATCGTTTCGGGATCGAGCTTGGCGACTTCGATGAACGCATCGATCGCCTTGTCGTGTTGCTCGTTGAGCAGAAAATTGAGGCCGCGAAAATACGAGCGCGGCAGATTCGCATTTTCGGACAACAGCGCTTTCAAGTCATAGCGGGACGCCATCCACCCCAGCGCGAAAGCGACGGGGATGACAAGCAGCCACCAGAAGTCTAGATCCATGCGATTAGTCGTTGAGTGTCAGATGTCTGCGCGAAAGGTCAGATGAGCGGCGGCATCGGCGGTTCTTCCTTCACCACCGGCGTCTCGCGAGCGACGCGCAGCTCGCGCTTCAGACGCCCGTTCTCCATGCGCAGACGCACCCTGGCCGGCACAGCCGACACGAGCCCCGCGAGCAATCCCACCACGAAAAACGCGAGGCCGATCAGAATAAGCGGCGCCTGCCACGCGTAGCCCGCGAGAAAGTTCAGCGTCGCGGGCTGGGTATTGGCGAGCGCCAGCACCAGCAACAGCACGAATACCAGAACGCGGATCAGCCAGACGATGAATTTCATGTAGGGTCTCGCAAGAGCGGTTGCACCAGACGGCCCTTCCGTTTCGGCCGGGCCTGCGCGGTTGAACACCCAGGTCAAAGTGACCGGTATTGTAATTGATGCTCCCGGGCGCCGGCAGTCGCCCGCTCGACGCATGAATTTTTAGCAAACAACGCACCCGTCGCGCTGGATCGCTGCTATCGAAACGCCGCGCAAAAAAAAAGCACCCCGAAGGGTGCTTTTCTGGTCGATTGCCTCGCAGGCCGACGCCGCGAACCGAAAATCCTGAAGGATCATCAGTCACGATGCGTGCCGATCAGAGATCGTCGGCATCGTCGTCATTCGAAGCTTTCAGCGGCTCGCCCGCGCGGCCGTCGACGCGTTCGCGCAACTCCTTGCCCGGCTTGAAGTGCGGCACGAATTTCTCCGGCACCAGCACCTTTTCACCCGACTTGGGATTGCGCCCGACGCGCGACGGACGACGATTGAGCCCGAAGCTGCCGAAGCCGCGAATCTCGATGCGATGACCGTTGGCCAGAGCCTCCGACATCGCATCCAGCATCGTCTTCACCGCGAAATCCGCATCCTTGAGGACAAGTTGCGGAAATCGCGACGCCAACTGGGCGACCAATTCCGATTTGGTCATTCTGCAGCTGTGCCGTTAAGGGCTTAGCTGTTCTGGCCGTCGAGCTTGGCCTTGAGCAGCGCGCCGAGGTTGGTCGTGCCGGTCGCGGCGGCGTTCGAGTCGCCCTGCAGGCTGCGCATGGCTTCCTGCTGTTCGGCCGAATCCTTCGCCTTGATCGACAGGTTGATGCCACGCGACTTGCGATCGATGTTGATTATCATCGCGTTGACCTTCTCGCCTTCCTTGAGCACGTTGCGCGCATCTTCCACGCGGTCTTGCGCGATTTCCGAAGCACGCAGGTAGCCTTCGACCTCGCCGGACAGCGTGATGACCGCACCCTTCGGATCGACCGACTTCACAACGCCGTCGACGATAGCGCCCTTGTCGTTGATCGCCACGAAGTTGCTGAACGGATCGCCTTCGAGCTGCTTGATGCCGAGCGAGATGCGTTCCTTGTCGACGTCGATGCCCAGAACCACGGCTTCGACTTCGTCGCCCTTCTTGTACTTGCGAACGGCTTCTTCGCCGGTTTCCGACCACGACAGATCCGACAGGTGAACCAGACCGTCGATGCCGCCAGGCAGACCGATGAACACGCCGAAGTCGGTGATCGACTTGATGGCGCCGCTGATCTTGTCGCCCTTCTTGAAGTTGCGGCTGAAGTCATCCCACGGATTCGGCTTGCACTGCTTCATGCCGAGGGAGATACGGCGGCGGTCTTCGTCGATTTCGAGAACCATGACTTCGACTTCGTCGCCCAGTTGAACAACCTTCGACGGAGCAACGTTCTTGTTGGTCCAGTCCATTTCCGACACGTGGACGAGGCCTTCGATGCCCGATTCCACTTCGACGAATGCGCCGTAGTCGGTGATGTTCGTGACCTTGCCGAACAGGCGCGTGCCCGACGGGTAACGGCGCGAGATGCCTTCCCACGGATCGTCGCCCAGTTGCTTGATGCCGAGCGAAACGCGGTTCTTCTCTTGGTCGAACTTGAGGATCTTGGCGGTGACTTCCTGGCCAACCGACAGGACTTCCGACGGGTGACGCACGCGGCGCCATGCGATGTCGGTGATGTGCAGCAGGCCGTCGATGCCGCCGAGGTCCACGAACGCGCCGTAGTCGGTGATGTTCTTGACCACGCCTTCGACGATCGCGCCTTCCTTCAGCGTCTCGAGCAGCTTCGCGCGCTCTTCGCCCTGCGTCGCTTCGATGACCGCGCGGCGCGACAGCACCACGTTGTTACGCTTGCGATCGAGCTTGATGACGCGGAATTCGAGCGTCTTGCCTTCGTACGGCGTCGTGTCCTTGACCGGACGCGTGTCGACGAGCGAACCCGGCAGGAACGCGCGGATGCCGTTGACCATCACGGTCATGCCGCCCTTGACCTTGCCGGTGATCGTGCCGGTCACGAGTTCGTTGTTGTCCAGCGCCTTTTCCAGCGACAGCCACGAAGCGAGGCGCTTCGCCTTGTCGCGCGACAGGATGGTGTCGCCATAGCCGTTTTCCAGCGCGTCGATCGCGACGGAAACGAAGTCGCCCGCCTGCACTTCCACTTCACCCGCGTCGTTCAGGAATTCTTCGAGCGGAATATAGGCTTCGGACTTGAGACCAGCGTTGACGACCACGAAGTTGTGGTCGACACGCACGACTTCGGCGGAGATCACTTCGCCGGCGCGCATGTCCTGCTTGGTCAGCGACTCTTCGAACAGAGCCGCAAAGGATTCGGTATTCGGGGTGGAGGTTTGCAGGTCGGACATAAAAATCGATATTTGCACGGCCTTTGCGCGGTGATTCAGAATGAACCGGCGGGTTTTACCCAGATGCGCAACGCCATACGGGGTTAATGGTTTAACACACGCCCTGCCTCCCGGCAGAGCACCTTCTACTGCACTACACGAATCTCGCTGAACCAGCCGATGATCTGCTCGACCGCTTGATCGATCGACAAACCGGAGGTGTCCAGCGTCTTCGCATCCGCCGCGGGCTTGAGCGGCGCGGCGCTCCGGTTCATGTCCCGGGCATCGCGTGCGCGCAAATCTCGCAGCAAGTCATCCATATTAGCAGAAAAACCTTTTTGCATCAATTGCTTATACCGCCGCGCCGCGCGCGCCTCGACGCTTGCAGTCAGGAACACCTTCAGCGTGGCGTCGGGGAAGATGACCGTGCCCATGTCGCGGCCGTCGGCGACGAGGCCGGGGCGCTTGCGAAAAGCCCGCTGGCGCGCGACGAGCGCCTGGCGCACTTCGGGATGCACGGCGATCGCGGAGGCGCGGTTGCCGACTTCTTCCTGCCGGATTTCGCCCGAGACATCGGCGCCATCGAGCTGCGCGCAACCTTCGCGGAACGTGATATGGAGCGCCTCGACCAGTTTTGCAAGGCCGGGGGCGTCGTCCTTGTCCACTTCGTAGCGGATGCTCGCGAGCGCCGCGAGCCGGTAGAGCGCGCCGCTGTCGAGCAGGTGGAAGCCGAGCGTCGCCGCGACGATCGCCGCGACCGTGCCCTTGCCCGACGCCGTCGGCCCGTCGATGGTAATCACTGGTGTTGGGTCGAAAGGACGGGTCGGTTTCATTGAGTCTGGCCGTTCTGGCCCGTTATTACGATCATGGAAGTCGAAGTCATCGCGTTTCACGGTACAGCGCTCCCGTTACGCTTTCACGAGCGTCGAGAAGCGGTCGAAGTAGTCCGGAAAGGTTTTAGCCACACATTTCGGATCGTTGATGCGGACCGGCACGCCGCCGAGGCTCACGAGCGAAAAGCACATCGCCATGCGGTGATCGTCGTAGGTGTCGATCGCGGCGTTCGGCGTCAGTTTCGCCGGCGGCATGACGACGAGATAATCCGCACCCTCTTCCACGGTCGCGCCGACCTTGCGCAACTCGTTCGCCATCGCGGCGATGCGATCCGTTTCCTTCACGCGCCAGCTCGCGATATTGCGCAGCGTCGTCGTGCCGCTCGCGAAGAGCGCGGCCACGGCGATCGTCATCGCGGCGTCGGGAATCAGGTTGAAATCCATGTCGATGGGCGCGAGCCTGCCATCGTCCGATTCGACGCCGCGCACTTCGATCCAGTCCTCGCCCATCATCACGTTCGCGCCCATGCGGTTCAGCGCGTCCGCGAAGCCGACATCGCCCTGAATGCTCGAACGACCGACGCCCTCCACGCGCACCGGTCCATGCCCGATCGCGCCCGCCGCCAGGAAATACGAGGCCGACGACGCATCGCCTTCCACCATCATCGCGCCCGGCGACTTGTAGCTCACGCCGGCGGGAACGGTGAAGCGCGCCCAGCCGTCGCGCTCGACCGTGACGCCGAACCGCTCCATCAAACGAATCGTGATTTCGATGTACGGCTTCGAAATGAGTTCGCCTTCGATCTCGATCGTAACGGGACCGTTACGGCCTTCCACGACCGGCAGGCTCATCAGGAGCGCGGTGAGAAACTGGCTCGACACGTCGCCGCGCACGCGGATCGGCTTGTCGATGGCGATCTTCGCGGCGTGGATCCTGAGCGGCGGGAAGCCGTCGTTGAGCTCGTAATCGATCGCAGCGCCGATCTGACGCAGCCCGTCGACGAGATCGCCGATCGGCCGCTCGTGCATGCGCGGCACGCCGTGCACACGATATTCGCCGCCGTTCACGGCCAGCGCCGCGGTCAGCGGACGCACCGCCGTACCCGCGTTGCCGAGAAACAGCTCCGCCGATTTCGACGGAAACGCGCCGCCCGTCCCGCCGACGATCACGCGCTCGCCGTCCTCGCGCACGGCGACGCCCAGGTTCCGGAGCGCGGCGAGCATCACGCGCGTGTCGTCGGAATCGAGCAGATTCGTGATCGACGTTTCGCCGTGCGCAAGCGCCGCGAGCAGCAGCACGCGGTTCGAAATGCTCTTCGAGCCGGGCAGGCGCACGGTGCCGGACGCGCGGGAAAAAGGTCCGAGATCGAGATGTTCCATGTTGTTTCCTTGTTTCGCGGCTTACTTGGCGGCGATGTCGTTCGAAGGCTTGATGCCGCCGCGTTCCTGCCATTCTTTCCGGGCGACGCGCGAACGCGCGAACGCCGCTTCGAGCGCCGCGCCGTCCGATGCGTCGATCGCCGCGCGAAAACGCGCGAGCACCGCGGTGTAATCGTCGAGCTCGGCGAGCAGCGCGGCGCGGTTCGCGAGACAGATATCGCGCCACATTTCGGGACTCGACGCCGCGATGCGCGTGAAATCGCGAAAGCCGCCCGCGGCGAACGAGAATTTCAGATCGGCATCGGGCGTGTCGAGAATCTGATCGACGAGCGCGAACGAGAGCACGTGCGGCAAATGACTCACCGACGCGAACACGCGATCGTGCTGCGCCTCGCTCATCTGACGCACGCACGCGCCGCTCGCGCGCCACATCGACGCGATGCGTTCGACGCCATCCGCCGCATTTTCCGGCAGCGGACACAGCACGACATTGCGATCGACGTACAGATCGGGCAATGCCGCATCGACGCCGCTCGACTCGCGCCCGGCGATCGGATGTCCCGGCACGAACTGCGCGACGCGCGCACCGAGCGCGCGCTTCGCCGCCGCGACGACATCGGATTTCGTGCTGCCGGCGTCGGTGACGATGGTTCGCGCGTCGAGAAACGGCGCGATGCGCGCGAGCAGCGGCTCGGTCTGCGCGACGGGCGCGGCGAGCAGCACCACGTCGGCGCCTTCGAGCGCCTTGACGAGCGCGGCGTCGTCGTCGAGCGCGGCGGCTTCGTCGATCACGCCGAGTTCGATGGCGCGCTCGACCGACGCACGCGACCGACCCACGCCGACGACGCGACCTTCGAGCCCCGCGCGCTCACGCAACGCGCGCGCGAGCGATCCGCCGATCAGGCCGACGCCGAAGATAACCAGTTTATTGAAAGAGAACATCGATGCAGCCTGAAGCTGAAAACGAAGCGGCCGCTCAACGCGCCCGCGGATACGAACCGAGAATCTTCAGGAACGCGGACTTGCGCCCGAGTTCGTCGAGCGCGGCCGCAACCGCGGCATCGTCGCGATGGCCTTCGATGTCGATATAAAAGTAGTACTCCCACGCGCCCGAACGCGCGGGACGCGACTCGAAGCGCGTCATCGAAACGCCGTGTTTCGCGAGCGGCTCGAGCAGCTTGAAGACCGCGCCGGATTCGTTCTTCACCGTGACGATGAGCGACGTCTGATCGTGGCCGCTCGAATCCGTCGGCTGCTTGCCGACGATCACGAATCGCGTGCGATTGTGCGGATCGTCCTGAATCATCGAGAACACGACGCCGAGGCCGTAATGCGTCGCGGCGCGATCGCCCGCGATGGCCGCGACCGTCGGATCTTCGACCGCCATGCGCGCGGCTTCCGCGTTGCTCGACACCGCTTGCCGTTCCAGATGCGGCGCGTTCGCGGACAGCCAGCGCTGGCACTGCGCGAGCGCCTGCGGATGCGCGCATACGCGCTTCACGCCGTCGAGCGTGCCGGACGCGGTCAGCAGATTGTGATGGATCGGCAACGCGAGTTCGCCGCCGATCAAGAGCGACGTCTGCAGCAGCAGATCCAGCGTGCGCGACACCGCGCCTTCCGCCGAATTCTCGACCGGCACGACGCCGTACTGCGCCGCGCCCGCCTCGACGGCGCGGAACACTTCATCGATCGACGGGCACGGCACGCCCTGAATCGAATGCCCGAAGTATTCGAACATCGCCTGTTCGCTATAGGTGCCGACCGGGCCGAGGAACGCAGCGCTGATCGTCTGTTCGAGCGCGCGGCTCGCGGCCATGATCTCGCGCCAGATCGACGCGATGTGCTCGTCGGCGAGCGGCCCGTCGCTCATTTCCTGCAGGCGCGCGATGACCTGCATCTCGCGCTCCGGACGAAACACGGGCGCATTGAAATGCTTCTTCACTTCGCCGACTTCGAGCGCGACGGAAGCGCGCTGATTCAGCAGCGCGATGAGTTGCGCGTCGAGCGCATCGATGCGCTCACGCAGCGGTTTGAGTCTTGTATTGAGATCGTCGTCCATGCGGTGCTTGATGTTTGAAGCCAGGTTTAAGCGCTTTCGCGCTCGAATTCCTTCATGTAATCGACGAGCGCTTTCACGCCCTCGATCGGCACCGCGTTGTAGATCGATGCCCGCATGCCGCCGACGGACTTGTGGCCCTTCAGTTGCAACAGCCCGCGCGCCTTCGCGCCGGCCAGGAAATCGGTGTTGCGCGATTCGTCGGCGAGGAAGAACGGCACGTTCATGCGCGAACGGTTCGGGCGCTCGACCTTGTTGACGTAGAAATCGCTCGAATCGATGGTGTCGTACAGCAGCTTCGCCTTTTCGACGTTGCGCGCTTCGATCGCCGTGAGGCCGCCCTGCTTCTTCAGCCACTTGAACACGAGACCGGCGATGTAGATCGCATACGTGGGCGGCGTGTTGTACATCGAGTTGTTCTCGGCGACGGTCTTCCACTCGAACGCCGAAGGACAGATGGACAGCGCGCGGTCGAGCAGGTCTTCGCGCACGATCACGACGGTCACGCCCGCCATGCCGATGTTCTTCTGCGCGCCGCCGAAGAGCACGCCGAACTTCGCGATGTCCATCGGGCGCGAGAGGATGTGCGAGGACGCGTCGGCGACAAGCGGGATGTCGCCCAGATCGGGAATCTCGAAGGCTTCGACGCCGTCGATGGTTTCGTTGCTGCACAGATGCACGTAGGCCGGATCGTCCGACAGCTTCCATTCGCTGAAAGCCGGCACGCGCGTGAAGCCTTCTTCGGTCTTGCCGCTCGCCGCGAGATGCGGCGTGCCGTACTTCTGCGCTTCCTTGAACGATTTCGTCGACCATGAACCGGTGACGACGAAGTCGGCGGTTTGCCGCTTGCCAAGCAGATTCATCGGCACGATGGCGTTTTCGCCGATGCCGCCGCCCTGCAGAAACAGAATGCGATGCGACGCCGGCACGTCCAACAGTTCACGCAGATCGGTGAGCGCGGCCTCGTGGATCGACATGAACTCCGCGCCGCGGTGACTCATTTCCATCACGCTCATGCCGCTGCCTTGCCAGTCGAGCATTTCATCGGCTGCCTGCTTCAGGACTTCTTCTGGCATGGCGGCTGGGCCGGCGGAGAAATTGAACACGCGCATCTGGAGATCCCGGAAATCCGATTCGGCAGGCGCGAATTGCGCGGCAAATGCAGCGAAGACCGCGCAATCACCGTTTTCGCGCCCGAAAAAGAAATGGCTGCTTGCGCTCGCGCGCAAACAGCCATTATCGCACTGTCCTGAAAACCCGCCAATGCACGGGGCGGTGAGCCCGGCCGGCGGATTCCCGTCAGGCCGACGTCATCGAGCTTACTTGGCGCTCGGCTTGACGCTCGCCACTTCCTGATCGGCTTGCGTGCGCGTTGCCTTGATGGCTTGCGGCATGTACTTCTGCATCAGGCCATTCACGACGTCGCGGCCAACCTGGTCCTGAACCTGGATGAACTTGCGGCCAGTCGTGCTCTTGTAGAAGTTGGTCAGATCCTTGATCTCGTCCGTCGAGTAGTACTTCGCGTATGCGTCGTACTGAGCTTGCATCGCGTCCTTGCGGAAGGCGTCGGTGGCGAAAACCTGGCCGGCGGAGTCAACCAGCTTCGGCACTGCGTTCTTCTGCAGCGTCGGAACGGCGGCTTGCTTCTGCTTGTCGTTCATCGTCTTGTTCTCGGACAGCGCGTCCGAGAGGATCGCCGGCACGAGTTGCTTCGATTGCATCTGCGCGCTGTTACCGATCGCACCGACCAGCTTCTGCGCGTCGATCGCGTCGAGCAGGTCCTTGATCGCGGCTTGCTTGGCCGGATCAACCGGTGCTGCTGCGGCTGCCGGTGCGGCCGTTTGCGCGGGCGCCTGATTCTGAAGCGACTGAGCCATCGCGAAGGTCGGCACGAAAGCGGCCAGCAACATCCACTGCTTGAAACGTCCTTGCATTATTACTCCCTGTAAAAAATATCCAGTTCAGCACTGGCGACGAGCGTTGCCTGTCGTTTCGACGCCGGCAACCCGCTCATGTCACGTCGCGCAGCTTAACCAATCCGAGCTTTCAAAAGCGATAACGAGAGCGTTGAGACACAAAAAATATCAGGCGTTTTCTTCGCCTTCACCATTTTCCGCGTCACCCGGTTTCGCTGCAGAATCTTCCGAACCGGCGTCTGCCTCGAGTTCGGCCTCGGCTTCCGCTTCGGCGATATGCTGCAGTCCCGACAACTTCGTTCCCTCGTCAAGGCTGATGAGTGTAACACCTTGAGTTGCACGGCCCATTTCGCGGATTTCCGAAACTCGCGTGCGAATAAGCACGCCCGCGGTCGTGATCAGCATGATCTCGCTCTCCGGCTCGACGAGCGTCGCCGCGACGACGCGGCCGTTACGCTCCGACGTCTGGATCGCGATCATACCCTTCGTGCCGCGGCCATGACGCGTGTACTCGTTGATCGGGGTGCGCTTGCCGTAGCCGTTCTCGGTCGCCGTCAGCACCGACTGGTTCTCGCCGCCCGCAACGAGCATCGCGATGACCTGCTGCCCGTCTTCGAGCTGCATGCCGCGCACGCCGCGCGCCTCGCGGCCCATCGCGCGCACGTCGTTCTCGTCGAAGCGCACGGCCTTGCCCGCGTCGGAGAACAGCATGACGTCGTGCTGGCCGTCGGTGATGGCGGCGCCGATGAGGTAATCGCCCTCGTCGAGACCCACCGCGATGATGCCCTTCTTCATCGGACGGCTGAACGCTTCGAGCGGCGTCTTCTTGACCGTGCCGAGCGCGGTCGTCATGAACACGTACTTGTCGACCGAGAATTCCTTGACCGGCAGGACGACGTTGATCTTCTCGCCATCCTGCAGCGGGAACATGTTGACGATCGGACGGCCGCGCGAGTTGCGCGAGCCCTGCGGCACTTCATAGACCTTGATCCAGTACACGCGGCCGCGATTCGAGAAGCACAACATGTGATCGTGCGTATTCGCGATGAAGAGCGTGTCGATCCAGTCGTCTTCCTTCATCTGCGTCGCCTGCTTGCCGCGACCGCCGCGCTTCTGCGCGCGATATTCGGAAAGCGGCTGCGACTTCACATAACCGGAATGCGACATGGTGACGACCATGTCCGTCGGCGTGATGAGGTCTTCGGTGTTGAGCTCGGTCGCGTTCATCTCGATACGCGAACGGCGGTCGTCGCCGAACTCGGCGCGAATCTGGCCCAGCTCCTCGACGATGATCTGGCGAATCCGCTCCGGCCGCGCGAGGATGTCGAGCAGGTCGGCGATCTGCGCCATCACTTCGCGATACTCGCCGACGATCTTGTCCTGCTCCAGACCCGTCAGGCGCTGCAGACGCATCTGCAGAATTTCCTGCGCCTGAACGTCCGACAATTTATACAGACCGTCTTCCTGCAGGCCGTATGCCGGATTCAGCCCTTCCGGACGATACGCCGCGCGGCCGCCCGAAGCCTCGGTCTCGGTGCGCGTGAGCATTTCGCGCACGAGCGACGAATCCCACGGACGCGCCATCAGTTCCTGCTTCGCGATAGGCGGCGTCGGCGCGGCCTTGATGATCGCGATGAATTCGTCGATGTTAGCGAGCGCGACAGCGAGACCTTCGAGCACGTGCCCGCGATCGCGGGCCTTGCGCAGTTCGTATACAGTGCGCCGCGTCAGCACTTCCCGTCGATGCGACAGGAAGCACTCGAGCATCTCCTTCAGGTTGAGGAGCTTCGGCTGGCCGTCGACGAGCGCGACCAGGTTCATGCCGAACGTGTCCTGCAGCTGAGTCTGCTTGTACAGGTTGTTCAGAATGACTTCCGGCACTTCCCCGCGCTTCAGCTCGATCACGACGCGCATGCCCGACTTGTCGGATTCGTCGCGAATATCGGAAATGCCTTCCAGCTTCTTCTCGTTGACGAGTTCGGCGATGCGCTCGAGCAGCGTGCGCTTGTTCACCTGATACGGAATTTCGTCGACGATGATGGCCATGCGCTGGCCGCGGTCGATCTCTTCGAAGTGCGTGGCCGCGCGCATCACGACGCGCCCGCGCCCCGTGCGATAACCGTCGCGCACGCCCGCCACGCCGTAGATGATGCCGGCGGTCGGGAAGTCCGGCGCCGGCACGATCTCGATGAGTTCGTCGACGGTGGCCTCGGGCGTATTCAGCAGATGCAGGCAGGCGTCGACGATTTCGCGCAGGTTGTGCGGCGGAATGTTGGTCGCCATGCCGACCGCGATGCCGGCCGAGCCATTGATCAGCAGATTGGGAATGCGCGCCGGCAGAACGAGCGGCTCGTTTTCGCTGCCGTCGTAGTTCGGCCCGAAGTCGACCGTTTCCTTGTCGATGTCGGCCAGAAGCTCGTGGCCGATCTTCGCCATGCGGATTTCGGTGTAACGCATCGCCGCGGCGTTGTCGCCGTCGACCGAACCGAAGTTGCCCTGGCCATCGACCAGCATGTAGCGCAGCGAGAACGGCTGCGCCATCCGAACGATCGTCTCATAGACGGACGCGTCGCCGTGAGGATGGTACTTACCGATGACGTCACCGACGATACGCGCCGACTTCTTGTACGCGCGATTCCAGTCGTTGTTCAGCTCGTGCATCGAGTAGAGCGCCCGACGATGCACCGGCTTCAAGCCATCGCGTACATCGGGAAGCGCCCGCCCGACGATCACGCTCATCGCGTAATCGAGATACGAGCGGCGCATTTCCTCCTCGAGGGAGATTGGCAGAGTCTCTTTGGCGAATTGATCCATTATCCGTGTCTTGAACTATGCAGCGGCGACACGGCAGCGCGCGACGATTTCGCGAAACTCGCCCGTCAGCCGCACGACATGAGGCTGCCGCGGGGCGTAGCCGGCGTACGCTGCGCGCCCCATATGCGGCGCACGCCTCTGAGCGCTGCGTACGGTGCATATGCTGCGCATGTCATATTTATGCGTGCGAACGCAGCGCATCAGGAGATTCTACCATGCGCGACATTAGCGCCCTGACGACTGCTGTATACATACAGTGTGTTGCGCGCGTCCAGCCAGAATGTGCACGCCGAGTTCGCATTGCGCAACGTCGTACCAATTACTTACAAAAACCGGGGAACGATTTCCGTCCTTTCGTCACTTCGGCGGGCTATCATGCCGCCTCGTCTTTTTGCTGATCGATAAAGTACCCGCGATAAAAACACGCAGGAAATGGCATTCAGGCACGCAATATGCGCGGATTTCGCGCCTTCTTCGGGCCTGACCGTCTCCTGTCCCCTTCTTGTTGCGCATGCACCACATAAGGTTGCGGGCGTGCAGCGTGCGGGGATATTTTTATCGTTGCAAGGGAACGATATGGCAAAATGCCAACGCACAAACTTAGACACTGCTCGAAGTCTATACAGCGCGTTTTGTTCCGTAGGGAATGTTATACTTCGAGCAATGTATGACTTGTCTTCGTCTACAGGCTCGCAGTAAACCTGCGGTAATCTCAATTTCGAGAGGAGAAATATGAATAAACTTTCAAAGCTCGCGTTCATTGCAGCTACCGCAGTTATGGCTGCATCGGCCTCGGCACAGTCGGTGCCGGCCTCGCGACAAGCCGTGAATGACAACTGGGTGAACGGTACGGGCGAGTATGTGTGGATGAACGGCACGAACGAACTGTGCTGGCGCGACGCATTCTGGACGCCGGCTACGGCAAACGCGAAGTGCGACGGCGCGCTGGTCGCGCAAGTTGCACCGCCGCCGACGCCGGTCGCTCCGCCGCCGCCTGCTATCACGACGCAGAAGATCACGTATCAAGCTGACGCCCTGTTCGACTTCGACAAGGCTGTTCTGAAGCCGGCTGGCAAGACGGCGCTTGACGACCTGGCATCGAAGATCGGCGCGCTGAACCTCGAAGTCGTGGTTGCAACGGGTTACACCGACCGCATCGGTTCGGACAAGTACAACGATCGTCTGTCGCTGCGCCGTGCGCAAGCTGTGAAGGCTTACCTGGTCAGCAAGGGCATCGAAGCCAACCGTATCTACACGGAAGGCAAGGGCAAGCGCGACCCGGTCACGAAGGGTAGCTGCCAACAGAAGAATCGCAAGCAACTCATCGCTTGCCTCGCACCGGATCGTCGCGTGGAAGTCGAAGTTGTCGGCACGACGCGTCAGCCGCAGCAGTAATAGCGAGCAGGATTGCCGCAGATCAAACCCCCGCCTCGGCGGGGGTTTTTTTATGCCCGAAGCATTTCGCGCATTCGTTTAATGGGCCGCCGATTCAGGTAGGCTTCGGCTATGGCGCGTTTTGCCCGCCCATTGCGTCGCCTATATACTCGGTCCTAATCGATTCACGACTCAAACAAGGCACTCCCGAACATGACCAACGTCGATCCCCACGAACTGCAGAAATTCAGCGAGCTCGCGCATCGCTGGTGGGACCCGAACGCCGAGTTCAAGCCGCTGCATGAACTGAACCCGGTTCGGCTCGACTGGATCGACGCGCACGCGCATCTGATGAGCAAACGCGTTCTCGACATCGGCTGCGGCGGCGGCATTTTGTCCGAGTCGATGGCCACGCGCGGCGCGAACGTCAAAGGCATCGACTTGTCGTCGAGCGCGCTCGGCGTCGCGGATCTGCACAGTCTCGAAAGCGGCGTCGAGGTCGCGTACGAAGAAATCTCGGCGGAAGCGCTCGCCGCGCGCGAACCGGGCTCATACGACGTCGTCACCTGCATGGAGATGCTCGAGCACGTTCCGAATCCCGCGGGCACCGTTGCCGCTTGCGCCGCGCTCGTGAAGCCGGGCGGCTGGGTCTTCTTCTCCACGTTGAACCGGAACGCGAAGGCGTATTTGTTCGCCGTCATCGGCGCGGAATACATCGCGCGCATGCTGCCGCGCGGCACGCACGATTACGCGCGCTTCATCAAACCGTCGGAGCTCGCCACGTTCGCGCGCGCCGCCTCGCTCTTGCCCGTCGATATCAAGGGCATCACGTATCGGCCGATCTCCAGGCACTTCGGCCTGTCGAACGACACGAGCATCAACTACATGATGGCTTGCCGCCGCGAAGCCTGACGCCATGACCAACGACGATCCCTTGTCTACGGGCACCATCGATACCACGCCCCTTCCGGAAGACACGAATCCCCTGCCCCAGCGCCTCGCAGAAGGCGATGGCCTCGGGCTGTGCCAGGCCGTGCTGTTCGACCTCGACGGCACGATCGCCGACACCGCGCCCGACCTCGTCGCCGCGGTGAACAAGATGCGGCACGATCGCGGCCTCGAAATGCGCCCGCTCGAAACGTTGCGGCCGTTCGCGTCGGGGGGCGCGCGCGGTCTGCTCGGCGGCGCGTTCGAGATCGGGCCGGAGCATCACGACTTCGCGTCGATGCGCGAGGAATTCCTCGCCAATTACGAAGCCGATTTGTGCATCGAGACGACGCTCTTTCCGGGCATCGCCGAGATACTCGATCAACTCGATGCGCGCGGCGTGCGCTGGGGCATCGTCACGAACAAGGTGACGCGGTTCGCCGCGCCGCTCGTGGCCTTGCTGGCACTCGACACGCGCGCGGGCTGCCTCGTCTGCGGCGACACGACGCCGCATTCGAAGCCGCATCCGGCACCGCTCCTGCACGCGGCCGAGCTGCTGGATGTGGCGCCGGAGCGCATCGTCTATGTCGGCGACGATTTGCGCGACGTGCAGGCCGGTTTCGCGGCTGGCATGATCACCGTGGCGGCAGCCTACGGCTATTGCGGCGACGATATTCCGCCGCGCCGCTGGCACGCCAATCACGTCGTCGATTCGCCTGAGGAGTTGCAGCATCTGCTGCGTGACATCGCCTGACTTGAAAGTCCCGCGATTCGCCTCATATGGCTTTTCGTGGGATAATTTCTCTTCCGCTTGGGGGCGACCTGGTTTCGACAGGGGTTGTGAAGCGGTCAGGGCATACCGAGGACCCGTCACCTCGTTAATCAATGGGAAAAACGTAACTGCAAACGACGATACGTTCGCACTGGCAGCCTAAGGGCTAGCCGTCCTCTCACTAATTCGCTGACGGGTTAGGGTAGCAATACCACGAGAGGTCATATACGTCAGATAAGCTTTGGTGGCGTCACGACGCCCGAGTCGAAAATCTAGTGAATCGCCGTAACGCAGCGTGTTCGTCCGCGTCGTTACGGTTAAATCAAATGACAGAACTAAGTATGTAGAACTGGTCGTAGAGCGCTTCTGGACGCGGGTTCGATTCCCGCCGCCTCCACCAAAACACCCCCGTGAAACCCGCGATCGCGCAAGCATCGCGGGTTTTTCTTTGGCCGCACGGCAGGCACAACGACAGACGAAAAAAAAGCCCCGCACGGGGGCGGGGCAAACATCCTTGAGAGACATAGCGAGGACAGAGACAACCATCGCTACGTCCGAGAGAATAGGCGGCCACGCGCTGCGTTCGTATCGGAGCGGTCCGAATGCTGTTGCTTTGTGTCAATGACCAACAGATCGGAAGCCGGTTTACTCAGAAAACTCCGATTCTCGCCGTCCGAGCCTCAGCCTATTCTGAAGCTGCACTTCGGAACGTCGGCGGTTTGCGGCGGGCCAGGTGTCATTCCAAGTACCTTGGCCTCGCTCCGTGCGAGGTCTTTTTTTGCCTTAGTTCGAACCGTCCTGCGGACACTTCAGATTGCAGCCGTTCGGATCGCCGTTATCGCCACGGCGGCGCATGGCCGATTTGCCCTGCTGATATTTCGCTGACGGCGCCGACGCCGCGAACTGCATCTGCGGATGCTCGTTCAAACGGAATTGGTCCTGCAGCACGCCCCCCGGCACGCCCGGCGAGTTCTGGGCAAAGGCGACGGGAACCATATAGATCGCGCCAGCGACGAGCGCGGCGGAAGAACAAGCAAGCAACGAGAGTTTCATGGCAGTGAAGTCGACAGCAAAGCGTTAGGTTAGCTCAATTCGCCGTCGATGGCAGTTTTGCGTCCGCCCCGCTCTTTTACAGCGTGTTTCCGTTTCAGCCGTGCAGGCCTTCGTCGACATCGACGAGCAAGCCGCAGTGCGCCGGATCGTAGCCCTCCAGATGAGCGACGCTCTCCGTGAAGCCGTCGCTGCGCAAAATGCGCAGCACCGACGCGAGCTGCGCCTCGTCGAGCCGGGCGCGCTCGCACGCGAAGAAGTAATCCTCGTCGATGATCGGGATGAAATCGAGCGCGAAATGATGAGCGGCGGGCTGCACGCCGAAGCCGAGATCGGCCATGCCGCTCGCGACGAACGCGGCGATCGCCGAATGCGTGAGCTCGGTGGTCGCGTAGCCGTTGATTTGATCGGGATCGACGCCCACGCTACGCAACGACAGATCGAGCAGCATGCGCGTGCCCGAACCCGGCTGACGATTGACGAAGCGCACGTCGCCGCGCGCGAGATCGCGCAAGCCGGAAATCTGCTTCGGATTGCCCTTCGGCAGAAACAGCCCTTGAGTGCGGCGTGTGAGCCGGATGAGCTGATGCCTGTTCCGGTCCAGAAACGGCCGATAAATGTCCGCGCAAGTGGAACGGAATTCGCCGATCGGCAAGTGAAAGCC
Organism: Caballeronia sp. AZ1_KS37; assembly: GCF_023631165.1. Classification (NCBI taxonomy): domain Bacteria; kingdom Pseudomonadati; phylum Pseudomonadota; class Betaproteobacteria; order Burkholderiales; family Burkholderiaceae; genus Caballeronia; species Caballeronia sp. AZ1_KS37. The sequence continues at coordinate 29,709 of NZ_JALQDP010000014.1, forward strand.
CGCCAGTTCGCACTCGCCGCGCGCGAGGGCGCTCACCGCTTCGGCGCTCTCGCGATATTTGATGTCGACCGGCACGCGTTGATCGCCCAGCGCGCGCACGAGCGCCGCGACCGCGTAACCGTGCGACGCGTGAATCCGCACCTGGCTGACGCCGCCCGCGAGACGCCGGTTCAGCTCGATGGCCACATCGTTCGCCACCGCCTGCAACGGCGTTTCGAGCCGCTCGCCGCACACGCGCTGCGCGCGCAACACCGATTCGCCCAGTTCGGACAGCACCGAGCCGCGACCGCGCGATTTGGTGATGAGCGCACCGCCCAGCCGCGCTTCGATTTCGCGCAACAAACCCCACGCGTGACGATAGGACAAACCCTTAGCGCTCGCGGCGTTCGCGATGCTGCCCGTCTGCGCGACGAGCTTCAAAAGCGGCACAACCGCGCTGAGACTGGTTTCCCGGCCATCCGCGTCGCGCAGGATCAGCTCCGCGCGGCATTCGACGTCCACCATATGCACTCCCCCTTCCTATTGCCAAGATATATCACGACGCCTATTGTTCTTTTACAGGCTCGGCACCCGTAATTATATCCGTCCAAATATGTACCAACAAAACATATGCCGAGTGTTGGAGGAGCCCCATGACACATCCGCAGCTTTCCGCCGCTGCATCCGCTGAAATCGTGCGTCGCCACGCAATACAAGGCGCGACGTTGATGACCATTCTTCACGCCATCCAGGACGAAGTCGGCTATGTGCCGGAGACGGCGATCGCGCCGCTCGCACAAACGCTGTCGCTGTCGCGCGCAGAAGTTCATGGCGTCGTCACGTATTACCATCACTTCCGGTCCGCCCCGCCCGCGCGCGTGACCGTGCAGCTTTGCCGCGCGGAAGCGTGCCGCAGCATGGGCACGGAAGCGCTGAAGGATCACATCGAAGGACACACGGGTTGCCGCTTCGACAGCGGCCATGCCGAAGAGACCGAGCTCGAATCCGTGTTCTGCCTCGGTCAATGCGCGCTCTCCCCGGCGATGACGATCAACGGCGAACTGCACGCGCGCGTGACGCCGGCGAAGTTCGACCGCCTGTATGCAGCGGCGCAGACGAAAGTCGCGGAGGTGACGGCATGACCCGCATCTATGTACCGATCGATTCCGCCGCGCTCGCGCTGGGCGCGGACGCCGTCGCGCAAGCCATCGCGAGCGAAGCGCTGAAGCGCGGCCTCGACGTCCAACTCGTGCGCAACGGCTCGCGCGGCCTCTTCTATCTCGAACCGCTCGTCGAGGTCGAGACGCCGGACGGGCGCATTGGCTATTCGAACGTCGACGCGGAAGACGTCGCCTCGCTCTTCGATGCGGGCTTCCACGAAGGCAGCGCGCATGAAAAGAACGTCGGCATCGTCGATGAGATTCCGTATCTGAAGAACCAGCAGCGTCTGACGTTCGCGCGCATCGGCATTACCGATCCGTTGTCGATCGACGATTACGTCGCGCTCGGCGGACTCCATGGCCTGCGCAACGTGCTCGACATGAACGGCGACGCCGTCTGCGCAGCGCTGCTCGATTCCGGCCTGCGCGGACGCGGCGGCGCGGCGTTTCCGGCGGGCATCAAATGGAAGACCGTGCGCGGCGCGCTGGCGGACCAGAAATACATCGTCTGCAATGCCGACGAAGGCGACTCCGGCACGTTCTCCGACCGCCTCGTCATGGAAAGCGATCCGTACATGCTGATCGAAGGCATGATCATCGCGGGCGTGGCGGTCGGCGCGACCAAGGGCTACATCTATGTGCGCAGCGAGTATCCGCATTCGATCGCGACGCTGAACCAAGCGATCGACAAGGCGCGCGACGCGGGCTGGCTCGGCGCGAGCGTGCTCGGCACGTCGCACGAGTTCGAGCTGTATGTCGCAAAGGGCGCGGGCGCGTACGTGTGCGGCGAGGAAACGGCGCTGCTCGAATCGCTCGAAGGCAAGCGCGGCATCGTGCGCGCGAAGCCGCCGGTTCCCGCGCTCACGGGTCTGTACGGCAAGCCGACGGTCATCAACAACGTCATCACGCTCGCGACGGTGCCGATCATCTTCGCGAAGGGCGCGGCCTTCTATCGCGACTTCGGCATGGGCCGTTCGCGCGGCACGCTGCCCTTCCAGATCGCCGGCAACGTGAAGCAAGGCGGACTCGTCGAACTCGCGTTCGGCGTGACGCTGCGCGAGCTGATCTATACCTACGGCGACGGCACCGCGAGCGGACGTCCCGCGCGCGCGGTGCAAGTCGGCGGTCCGCTCGGCACGTATCTGCCGGAAAGCCAGTGGGATATTCCGCTCGATTACGAGGAGTACGCGAAGGTCGGCGCGGTGGTCGGTCACGGCGGGCTCGTCGTTCACGACGACACGTCGAACCTTGCCGAGCTCGCGCAATACGCGATGCACTTCTGCGCGCTCGAATCGTGCGGCAAGTGCACGCCGTGCCGCATCGGCTCGACGCGCGGCGAGGAAGTCATCGCGAAGATTCGCGAGGGCGATACGTCGGTGAAGCAGATCACGCTCTTGCGCGAACTGTGCGACACGATGGTGTCCGGCTCGCTCTGCGCGATGGGCGGCATGACGCCGTTTCCGGTGATGTCCGCGCTCGATCACTTCCCCGAAGATTTCGGCTTGCCCCGCACGCCCGCGCAGAAGGCGGCGTAAAGAAAAGGAGACAAACATGTCCAACACCATCAACGGCTGCGGCTCCGGCAACTGCGCGTGCAAGAGCGCGGCATCGGTGCAGCGCCGCGATCCGTTCGACGAAACCGACTACGGCACGCCGCTGCGTCATGCGGATGTCGACGTGACGCTGGAAATCGACGGCGAAAGCGTCACGGTTCCGGCCGGCACGTCCGTGATGCGCGCCGCGATCGAAGCCGGCGTCAACGTGCCGAAGCTCTGCGCCACCGATTCGCTCGAACCGTGGGGTTCGTGCCGCCTGTGCCTCGTCGAGATCGAAGGCAAGCGCGGCTATCCGGCATCGTGCACGACGCCCGTCGAAGCGGGCATGAAAGTACGCACGCAAAGCGACAAGCTGCAATCGCTGCGCAAGAACGTGATGGAGCTCTATATCTCCGATCACCCGCTCGACTGCCTCACCTGTCCCGCCAACGGCGATTGCGAGTTGCAGGACATGGCGGGCGTCGTCGGCTTGCGCGAAGTGCGCTATGGCTACGAAGGCGCAAACCATCTGAAGGACAGGAAGGACGAGTCGAACCCGTACTTCACCTACGATCCGTCGAAGTGCATCGTCTGCAATCGATGCGTGCGCGCGTGCGAGGAAACGCAAGGCACGTTCGCGTTGACCATCGCCGGACGCGGCTTCGAATCGCGCGTCGCCGCGAGCGAAAACGTGCCGTTCATGGAAAGCGAATGCGTGTCGTGCGGCGCGTGTGTCGCCGCGTGTCCGACCGCGACGCTGCAGGAAAAGAGCGTCATCATGCTCGGCCAGGCGGAGCATTCCGCCATCACGACGTGCGCGTATTGCGGCGTCGGCTGCTCGCTCAAGGCGGAGATGAAGGGCAACACCGTCGTGCGCATGACGCCGAACAAGAACGGCCAGGCGAACGAAGGCCACGCGTGCGTGAAAGGCCGCTTCGCATGGGGTTACGCGACGCACAAGGACCGCATCAAGAAGCCGATGATCCGCGCGAAGATCACCGATCCGTGGCGCGAAGTGTCGTGGGACGAAGCGCTCAACTATGCGGCGAGCGAGTTCCGCCGCATTCAGGACAAGTACGGACGCGATTCGATCGGCGGCATCACGTCGTCGCGCTGCACGAACGAAGAGACGTATCTCGTGCAGAAGCTCGTGCGGGCGGCGTTCGGCAACAACAACGTCGATACCTGCGCGCGCGTCTGCCATTCGCCGACCGGTTACGGCCTCAAGACGACGCTCGGCGAATCGGCGGGCACGCAGACGTTCGCATCGGTGGAACAGTCGGATGTGATCATCGTGATCGGCGCGAATCCGACCGACGGCCATCCCGTCTTCGGCTCGCGGCTGAAGCGCCGCGTGCGTGAAGGCGCGAAGCTCATTGTGATCGATCCGCGCCGCATCGATATCGTCGATACGCCGCACGTCAAGGCGCAGTATCACCTGCAATTGCGCCCCGGCACGAACGTCGCGATGGTCAATTCGCTCGCGCACGTGATCGTCACGGAAGGCTTGCTGAAGGACGATTTCATCGCCGAGCGCTGCGAGGAGCGCGCGTTCGGCCAATGGCGCGATTTCGTCGCGACGGAAGAGAACTCGCCCGAAGCGATGGAAAGCGTCACCGGCGTGCCCGCGAAACTGGTGCGCGAAGCCGCGCGCGTGTACGCGACGGGCGGCAACGGCGCGATCTATTACGGCCTCGGCGTCACGGAGCACGCGCAAGGCTCGACGACGGTCATGGGCATCGCGAACCTCGCGATGGCGACCGGCAATGTCGGCCGTGAAGGCGTCGGCGTGAATCCGCTGCGCGGCCAGAACAACGTGCAGGGCTCGTGCGACATGGGCTCGTTCCCGCACGAGCTGCCGGGCTATCGGCATATCGGCGATGCTGCGACGCGCTCGCTCTTCGAAGAAGCGTGGGATGTGAAGCTGCAGCCGGAACCGGGCCTGCGCATTCCGAACATGTTCGATGCCGCGATGCACGGCACCTTCATGGGCCTTTATTGCCAGGGCGAGGACATCGTTCAGTCGGATCCGAACACGCAGCACGTCGCCGATGCGCTGTCGTCGATGGAATGCATCGTCGTGCAGGACATCTTCCTGAACGAGACGGCGAAGTACGCGCACGTGCTCTTGCCCGGTTCGACCTTCCTCGAAAAGGACGGCACCTTCACCAACGCCGAGCGCCGCATCTCGCGCGTGCGCAAGGTGATGCCGCCGCTCGCGGGCTTCTCCGACTGGGAAGTGACCATCAAGCTTTCGCGCGCGCTCGGCTACGAGATGAACTACGCGAACCCGTCCGAGATCATGGACGAGATCGCGCGTCTCACGCCGACGTTCCACGGTGTCTCGTACGAACGTCTCGACGAGCTCGGCAGCATCCAGTGGCCGTGCAACGAGCGCGCGCCGGACGGCACGCCGACCATGCACATCGACGAATTCGTGCGCGGCAAGGGACGCTTCGTCATTACGAAGTTCGTCGCGACGCCGGAAAAGGTCACGCGCAAATATCCGCTGCTGCTCACGACGGGACGCATCCTGTCGCAATACAACGTGGGCGCGCAGACGCGTCGTACCGAAAACTCGCAATGGCACGACGAGGATCGCCTGGAGATCCATCCGGTCGACGCGGAAGATCGCGGCATCAAGATGGACGACTGGGTCGGCATCGAGTCGCGCGCGGGGCAGACCGTGTTGCGCGCGAAGATCTCGGAGCGCATGCAGCCGGGCGTCGTCTATACGACGTTCCACTTCCCCGAGTCGGGCGCGAACGTCATCACGACGGATTCTTCCGACTGGGCGACGAACTGTCCGGAGTACAAGGTGACGGCGGTGCAGGTGATGCCGGTCGAGCAGCCGTCGCAATGGCAGAAGGAGTATTCGCGCTTCAACACGCAGCAGCTCGAACTGCTCAACCTCGCCACGACTTCTTCAGGAAAATAAGCAATGGATGTCGATAACCTGATCGAGATGGCGAACCGCATCGGCGAATTCTTCGATTCGATGCCGGACCGCCCCGAAGCCGTCGATAGCGTCGCGGATCACATCCGCCGGTTCTGGGAGCCGCGCATGCGGCTCGCGATTCTCGCCGCGCTCGACAATCCGGAAGCGAGCGCGACGATGGAGCCGATCGTGCGCGAGGCGCTCAGTCTGCATCGAATAGATCTGACGCCGAAAGCTGCGACCGCCTGAAACTCCTCGAAGCCCTGCACCGCAGGGCTTTTTCAATCCTCCCGATACTCGCGTTGCGGCTGCCGCTCGATGTTCGTCTCCTGCGCGCCGAACCACGTTTCGCAGTGACGCAAGAGCGCGTGCACATCCGACGGCGCCCGCCCGCGCGCCGCGATATAGCCATCGGGACGCACGAGATAGAACGCGGGGCGCGTGCGGCCATAGTTGTCGGTGAGCGAGTTCGCGCCGTCGCCTTGCGTATCGGTGATGCGCCACACGCGCACCGCGTTCGGCAGGATCGCTTCGACGGACTGCGCGAGGCCGTCGAGATCGGGATCGCGCATCGCGTGGGCGACGGTGATCGTCGCGGGCGCGAGGGCGATATCGTCCTCGCCCGACGGATTCACCAGCAGAAACAGCGAGAAGCAGCCGGGATCGTGCAGATCGTAAAGACAGCCGACGCCCGGCAAACGCCCGAGCGGCCCGTCGACGACATGCACACGCGCATCGGGCGCGCGCTCGCCCGCGCGCGGACCGCCGTCGAGCAGACGCTCCAGCGTGAGCGGACTCTTGCGATAGTTGATCGACAGCTCGCTGACCGTGCGCCGCATCGCGTCGCGCAACGGACCGATCGCGGCGAGCGCGGGCATCACGTGATCGCGCATCAGCTTCATCGGGCCATGCTCGGCGCCTGCCATCTGCGTGAGCATGCTCGATTGGCGCAGCACGTCGCGCTCGATCGGATGCCGCTCCATGTGATAAGTGTCGAGCAGCCGCTCGGGCGCGTTGCCCGCGAGCATGCGAGCGATCTTCCAGCCGAGATTGAATGCTTCCTGAATGCCGGTGTTCATGCCCTGCGCGCCGGCGGGACTATGCACGTGCGCCGAATCGCCGGCCAGGAACACGCGCTCCACGCGAAGCTTGTCGACCATGCGGCTATTCAGATGAAAGTACGACGACCACGTCATGTTCGACAGCGCGATCTTGTGATGCACGCGCCGCTCGACGAGCGCGCGGCATTCGTCGAGCGTCGGGCCGGCTTTCGCGCCGGCCGCGTTGACCGCGCTTGCGGCAGGCGCGGGCAGATCGGCGATCAGGCGCGCGCGGTCGCCGCCCATCGGAAAGAGCGCGGCCAAGCCTTCGCCCGAAGCGAAGATGTGAAATTCGTCGTCGGGCCAGTCGGAGTCCGCATCGAGATCGGCGAGCAGGTACGTTTGATCGAACGTCTTGCCGTCGAAACCGATGCCGAGCCGATGCCGCACGAAACTGTGCGCGCCGTCCGCGGCGATCAGATACGAAGGCCGCAGCAGCTCGTCGCGCCCGTTCGGATGGCGCAGCGTCGCGTGCAGACCGGCGGAGCCTTGCGACACATCGACCACTTCGACACCGCGCTCGATATCGACGCGACAGCCCGCCAGATGCTCGGCGAGCAGACGTTCGGTCTGCGACTGTTCGAGAAAGAGCAGATACGGATAACGCGTCTGCAGCGGATCGAAATCGAGGCGCGCGAGGCGCTGGCCGTTGGAATAGAGATTCGCGACGCGCGCGCGATGGCCGAGCTCGAGAAACGGCTTGACGACGCGATGCTGTTCGAAGAGTTCGAGCGTGCGCGCCTGAATGCCGATCGCGCGTGAATGCGGCGACGGCTCGCGCGCGCGGTCGACGAGCCTCACCGGAATGTGCGCGCGCGCGAGACTCATCGCGGCGGCGAGGCCCGTCGGACCGGCGCCGACGATGAGAACGGGCGCCACGTCCAGCTTGTCGTTCGGATTCAGCTTTGGCGCGAACATGCAGTCGGTCCTCCCTGAAACGTCACGCGCTCTAGTGTACGCCCGCGAACCGCTCGCTCAGTGGGCGTGGCCGCGCTCGCTGAGCACGCACGCCTGGCATGCCTCGCCGAACTCGACCTGCACGGTCGCGTGATGCATCGAATATTCGCTGCGCAAGGTCGTGACGACGTCCTGCACGAACGCATCGCCGGGATGGCCTTGCGGCATCACGAGATGCACGGTGAGCGCGTTTTCGGTCGTCGAGAGCGCCCAGACGTGCAGGTCGTGGACGTCGCGCACGCCGGGAAGCCCGGTCAGATATCGCTCGATGCGCGACATGTCGACCGAAGGCGGAACGGCGGCCATCGCGAGGCGCATCGCGTCGCGCCCGAGTCCCCAGGTGCCGTAGACGATCACCGACACGACGATCAGGCTCATCAGCGGATCGAGCCAGCTCGCGCCCGTGAACAGGATGATGAGGCCGCTCACCGCGACGGCGGCGGAGATCGCGGCATCGGCGGCCATGTGCAGGAACGCACCGCGCACGTTGAGGTCTTCCTTGCTGCCGTGCATGAAGAGCCACGCGGAAAAGCCGTTCACGACCATGCCGAGCGTCGCGACGATGAACACGTCGAGGCCCGCGACGGGCGCCGGGTCGAAGAGACGCTCGATCGCTTCGAGGACGATCGCGCCGCACGCGAACAGCAGGAGCGCGGCGTTGGCGAGCGACGCCAGAATCGACGAGCTGCCGAGACCGAACGTATAGCGCGCGTTCGGCCGGCGCTTGCCGAGCCACACGGCGCCCCACGCGAGCAGCAGGCCGAGCACATCGGAGAGATTGTGGCCGGCGTCGGCGAGCAGCGCGGTCGAATGCGCGAGAAAGCCGTAGATGGCCTGCACGATCACGATCAGCAGATTCAGGCCGACCGCGAGCGCGAACGTGCGGCCCTGCCCTTCCTGCGGCGCGTGATGATGGTGATGTCCATGTCCGCCGTGCCCGTGCCCGTGCGCGTGCCCATGCTCGTGCTCGTGCCCGTCGTGATGCTCGTGTTTGTCGTGCTGATGCGTGCTCATCGGCGTGCTCGTTGTTCGGTGAGTGTCATTCGATGTCCGCGGCATCGGCCTGCGGCTCCGCGATGTGCTCTCGCAACTCGGCGAGCATCGTGCTGATATGGCGATCCGCCGCCACGTAGAAAACCTGCTTGCCCTGGCGTTCGGCCCGCACGATTCGCGCCGCGCGCAAGAGCCGCAGATGATGGCTCACCAGCGACGCGGACAACCCGAGCAACTCCGCGATCGCCCCCACCGCGCGCTTGCGTTCGACGCATGCGAGCACGATGCGCAGGCGCGTCGGGTCGCCGAGCAGACGGAACAGATCGGCGAGCGGCACGACGCGGTCATCCGAAGTGATCGGGACGGCGGCGGAAGAATCGGAAACCGGATCGGAAGCCACGGACATCGTCAACATATGAATAGATGTTCATATGTTAAGTGCCATCGCCGCAACAAGTCAACGTCGCTTTGGCGGGGCGCTGTCCCCGGTGTGGGAAAATGCGAGGTTTGCTTTTCCGGGACAGCAGTTTCCCCGTCATGGACACCGTATTCGCCCGCGGTTTCGCGGCCCATCGCGACGGTCGCCTGACCGACGCGGAGCGCGACTATCAGGCCGCGCTCGCCGCCGAACCCCATCATGTCGACGCCTTGCACTATCTCGGCGTGCTGCGCCATCAACAGGGCCAGCACGCGGAGGCGGCCGAGCTCGTGCGCCGCGCGGTCGACCTGCGCCCGACCGATGCCGGCCTGCAGCTCAATCTCGGCAACGCGCTGAAGGCGCTCGGCCGTCTCGACGACGCGATCGAGCGCTTTCGCAACGCGCTCACGCTCGCGCCGGGCTTTCCGCTCGCGCAGTACAACCTCGGCAACGCCTACACGGCGGCCGGCCGTCACGAAGACGCCGCCGACGCGTTCGAAAAGGCGCTGCGCCTGCAGCCGAACGACGCCGCCGCGTGGAACAACTTCGGCAACTCGCTTTCCGCGCTGCAGCGCTTCAAAGACGCCGCGCAGGCGTTCAGGCGCGCGCTCGCGCTGCGTCCGCGTCATGCCGGCGCGCACAACAATCTCGGCATGGCGTTGAACGCGCTCGGCGATACCCTCGGCGCGATCGCGCACTTTCGCGCCGCGCTCGACGCCGAGCCCAACTACGTCGCCGCGCACTTCAATCTCGGCAATCTCCTCGAAACGCACGGCCATCCGGAAGACGCGCTGCCAGCGCTGCAGAAAGCCGTCGCCTTGCATCCGCATTTCGCGCCGGGCTATTTCGGGCTTGGTCACGCGCTCGCGAAGCTGGGCCGTCACGATGACGCCATCGCGCACTTCGAGCGCGCGGTCGGGCTCGATCCGAAATACGGCGTCGCCTGGCTGTGCCTCGGCAACGCGCGGCTTGCGCTCGGCGCGCATCAGGCGGCGCTGCGCGCATTCGACGAAGCGTTGCGCATCGATCCTTCGATGCCCGCCGCGCATCTGAACCGGGCGCTGGCCCTGCTCGCCATCGGCGATTACGCGCGCGGTCTCGCCGGTTACGAGTGGCGTCTGCAGACGCCCGGCAGCGAGCCGCCGCCGCGCCTGCCACGCTGGAACGGCGAACCGATGCCGGGCCGCACGCTGCTCGTGCGCGCCGAGCAGGGCTTTGGCGACACCTTGCAGTTCGCGCGTTTCGTGCCGTTCGCGGCGAAGCTCGCCGGCAAGCTGGTGCTCGAAGTGCAGCCCGCGCTCGTGCCGCTGCTCGCGCCTGCCGCGCATGCCGCGCGCGTGGAACTGAAGAGCAAGTCCGATGGCGTCCCGGTGCACGCCGACGCGTTCTGTCCGCTGTTAAGCCTGCCGCTCGCGCTCGGCATGACCGCGCTCGACGCGATCCCGGCGCGCGCGCCCTATCTCGTCGTGCCCGCCGAATACCGGCGCAAGTGGCGCGGCTCGATCGGTGGCCAGCACAAGCGCAAGATCGGCATCGCCTGGTCCGGACGGATGCAGCCGGGCGAAACGCGCTCGATCCCTGTCGCCGAGCTCGCGCCGCTGTTCGCGCTCGAAGGCATCGACTGGGTCGTGCTGCAGCCGTTCGTCACGGGCCGCGAGCGTGACTTGCTGGGCGCGCATGCGAACGCGGCATCGATTCATCTGCTGGAAAACCGGCTCGAAAACTTCGCCGATACGGGCGCGATCGTCGATCGGCTCGACGCCGTCGTCTCCGTCGATACGTCCGTCGCGCACCTCGCGGGCGCGCTCGACAAGCCGCTCTGGGTAATGCTGCCGTTCGCCGCCGACTGGCGCTGGGGCATCGGCAGCGCCGAATGCGCGTGGTATCCGGGCGCGCGGCTCGTGCGTCAGCGCGCGCCGGGGCAATGGCGCGAAGTCATCGACGACACCGCGGCGGCGCTGGCGGCGCTTCCCGCATAAAAAATCCCCGCTTCATGAACTGCACCCCAAAAGTTGGACACCCGTTCAACGATTTGGGGTGTTTTTTCATGAGCAAGTACAGCGCACGACTC
>NZ_JALQDP010000015.1:0-72118 GCF_023631165.1 Caballeronia sp. AZ1_KS37
CGGAATCAGACGCTACATTCACTACTACAATCACCACCGCATCAAGCTGAAGCTGAAAGGGCTGAGTCCTGTGATGTACAGAACTCAGCCCTTAGCGGCCTAGCCCAAAACTGTCCAACTTTGCGGGGTCAGTTCATTCATCGGCGGGGATTTTTTTCGACTGTTCAGCCGGATCACGCCGTCTTGTACTGATTGCGCGCCTCGGGCGACCGATACAGCACGAGCGTCGCGATCAGACCGCACACCGCGGCAAGTCCCATCCACAGTCCGGGCGCGGCCTTGTTGCCGGTCGCGTGGATCAGATACGTCGAGATCGCGGGCGTGAAACCGCCGATGGTCGTCGCGAGGCTATAGGCCATCGAGAAGCCGGTCGTGCGTACATCGACGGGCATTACTTCGGTCAGCGCGACCACCATCGCGCCGTTGTAGCTGCCGTACAGGAACGAGAGCCACAGTTCGCACATCAGCAGACGCACGAACGACGGCTCCGCGACGAGCCATTGCACGACCGGATACGACGTCAGAATGGTGAGAATCGTAAAGACGAGCAGCACCGGGCGGCGGCCGACGCGATCCGAGACCGCGCCCATCAGCGGCAGCCAGACGAGATTCGAGATGCCGACGCATACGGTCACGACGAGCGCATCGATCGCGGAGAGCTTCAGCACTTCCTTGCCGAAGGTCGGCGTGTACGCGGTGATCATGTAGAACGACACCGTCGTCATGATGACCATGCCCATGCCGGCCAGCACGACGCCCCAGTTCTGCCCGATCGAGCGCGCGATCTCGCCCATGCTCGGACGATGCTTCCGCGCGAGGAACTCGTCTGTTTCACGCAGCGAGCGCCGCACGATGAAGAGAAACGGCACGATCAGGCAGCCGATCAAAAACGGCACGCGCCAGCCCCACGCGGTCATCTGCTCGGGCGGAAGGAGCCGGTTCATGATGACGCCGATCAGGGCGGCGAACACGACGGCGACCTGCTGGCTGCCCGACTGCCACGAACAATAGAAGCCCTTGTTGCCCTTGGTCGCGATTTCGGACAGATACACGGAGACGCCGCCCAGCTCCACGCCGGCCGAGAATCCTTGCAGCAGCCGCCCGCCTAGTACGATGACCGGCGCGAGCGCACCGATGGTCGCGTAGCCCGGCACGAGCGCGACGCACGCCGTCCCGACGGCCATTAGCCCGAGCGTGAGGATCAGGCCCTTGCGCCGGCCGTGATGATCGATATAGGCGCCGAGCACGATGGCGCCGACCGGCCGCATCAGAAAGCCCGCGCCGAAGACGGACAGCGCGAGCATCAGCGAGGCGAATTCGTTGCCGCTCGGAAAATAGGTTTTGGCGATCGCCGAGGCGTAATAGCCGTAGACCATGAAGTCATACATTTCGAGGAAGTTTCCGCTGACGACGCGAAACACCGTCTTGAACTTCGACTCGTTGGCGGGTGCTACGTGGGCTGTGGACATGAATTTCTCGAAAGAGCTGTGGGCGCACTTCAGTTTTTGGTTTCGGCGTGGCCGCAAGACCGTAGACGGTCGCCGTGCTCGGCCGGCCGCGACGACGGGACGACTTGTGCCATCTTTTGTAAGCGCAACGTCGACAATCTTAACGCCGCGCCGCTCGCGACTGTACACAACTTCGCGCAATATCGCCGAAATAAAGCTTAAAATACGATTACGTATGCCTAACTTTTAACTGACAGCACCTCAAAAGATGAACGCGAATATCAGGCTACGCACGGCGACCGCCGAAGACACCGCCCTCATCGCCTCGATGCACGCGTCGAGTTGGGCGTCGGCGTATCGGGGCATCCTGCCGGACGAGTATCTCGATCGCGATCTGAGCGCGGAGCGCGCCGAACACTGGATCGCGCGCATGAAGGATGTCGCGGCCGGCGCGGCGACCGTGTTCATCGCGGAGCACGAGGGCGAGCCGGTCGGCTTCATCTGTCTCGTCGAGCCGGATGCGGCGGGCAGCGTGCTCGTCGACAATCTGCACGCGCTGCCGGGACATCGCGGCCTCGGCACCGGCACCGCGATGCTCGAGGAAGCGGCGCGTTGGGCACGCGCGCGCGGGGCGCGGGAACTGTATCTTTCCGTGCTCGAACAGAACGCCGCGGCGATCGGCTTTTACGAATCGCGCGGCTGGCAACTCGCGGCGCGCGAAGCGGATCACATGGCGGGCGTCGCGCTTTTCTCTCTTCGATACGTGTATCCGCTCGACTGAGCACACGAGGATCGGCTCGGTCAATAAGCATTCCTGTCAAAAATCGACAATAGGAATCTTCTGGTCGTCGGGGACGTGACCGTTTCGTATGATCGCGGGTCGAATTTCGGCGATTCTCGCGTCGAACCCGCGGTGCTGTCTCCATACACCACGATGGTCCGGGTGAGTTGTCGCGTTGCCCACGCCCGGGCGCATGCATGTGGAATCTTCATGTCCGAACCCTTGATCGTAGTGGAAGGCAATCTGCGTCTGCCGGCGCTGCGCGTGCTGAAGGATCCGTCCTTGAAATTCGGTTGCGAGTGGACGCCCGCGTGCGCGCGACCTGTCCAGTCGGAATCCGAAGTCGCGCTGTTCGCCGCGCGCTTCGCCACGGCTTATGTGCCGGCGCTGAGCCTGTCCGACACCAGCTCGCCCTATCGCGCCACGAGCCTGTGGGGCGTGTTCGGCAAAGAGGACATTCCCCGCGCGATGCTGCGCCTCATGCAAGGCTCGAATGCCCCCAGCAACGCCAGCGACTCGCGCACCGATCCCATCCAACTGGCGGTCAACGCTCCGAAGACCGCGCGGACCTATCGCCTGAGCGCGCCGGTCGCGACTGCGATCGCGGCGGCTTGCGGCGTGTTCATCGTATGGCTCGTGCTCGGATATCCGTCGGACTCGAAGCGCGACGCCGCACCGGCCGCGCAGAGCGAGACGCGCACGCAGCAAGCCGAGCCCGCATCGGCTCCGGCGCCGGTCGCGGCGACCGCCGTATCGACGGCCGATCAACCCGCGACGGACGCGCAGCCTTCGGTCGCGGAGCCTCCCGCCTCGCTCCCGGCCGCAACCGCCAATGACTCCGTCGCGCCAGGAATCGTGACTGCTGACAATCCGAAGTCACCTGCGGCATCGACGGCAGGACCGGAAAAGAACGGCGGTCGTGTGCGAGCCGTACTGACGCCGCGAGGGAAGCCGGCCTTTTACCGCATCCCTGCGTCGGACGCGCGCGTCGTGAAGCAGGAATCGGCGCGACCGGCGCGGGCGACGCGGGTCGAAAAAATCGCGAGCCGGTCCGCCAAGCACGGACCCGCGCGGCGCACGCGCTCGACGCCGGCCGCAACAATCGCGAGCCAGTCGAAGGCGTCGGAATCGACGAATCCGGCCACGCTCTACGCGATGCTTCAGCACTCACCGACACTCGACAGCAACGCGGCCTCGTCCGGTCGCGCATCCGCGAACAGCGCGCGCTGAAGCGCGCAATACGCATCAGAACGATCAACCATTCCCGGCCACGACGCCAACATGAAGCAACTACGTCATCATCTCCGTTACGCGACGCTCGCCCTCGCCTTGTCCCTGTGTGGTTTCCTTGCGCCTTTCGGCAGCACGTTCGCGGCGCCCGCAACGGCGGCGAAATCCGCCGCAAGCGAGCCCGCGCAACCCGCGCCCGTAGACCTCTCCGACTTGACCGCCAACTCGAACGCGCCGCGCGTCGAGGGGAACATCGCCGAGTTGCAGAGTCTCGTGCAGGCGGGAAGCCTCACCGAGTTGCGCGCCACGCGCAACGGCAGTTACGGGGCGCGGCTCTACTTCCTCGCGCAGGAAATGCTGTATTACGTCGCGCTGTCGCAGGACGCGCGCTTGTGGCGCGTCGTAAAGACACAGGACGCGGCCCGCGCGGAAACGATCTACGCGCAGTTCTCACGCAAGAGCTTCGAGCTTGCCGATGGCGAAATCCGCCGCGCGCAATTGCAGGCGCAGAAAGCGCTGCTCGATCGCGTGATCGCGAAATCGGCGGATCGCGCCAACCGTCTCACCGCCGATCTCGAACTCGCGCAGCAGCAGGATTCGCAGGTGTCGCAACGTCAGCAGCAATTGCAGGCCGAATCGGCCGTGCTGCAGACGGACAAGCTCGAAGCCGAACGCAAGCTGCGCACGCTGCAGTTGCAGGTCGAGCAGCTTCAAAAGCAGACGGAAGCCGGACTCGCGCCGGTGAGCGCGTCGCCGTCGCGTTGATCTGCGCGATACGCATCTGAAAACGAAGAAGGCCCGCTCGATCCGAGCGGGCCTTCCTGCTTGGCGACGTCGAAAACGCGTCTCGCGTCAGAAGCGTGTTTCGCGCGCGACGCGCAGAAACGTATCGAGCAGCGGCGTGCAATCGAGCAGTTCCGCGCCGCCCGCGCGATGAAACTCCGGATGCCACTGCACGCCGACGACAAACGGCGCCTTCCGGTAGCGCACCGCCTCGATGATCCCATCGGAGGCCGACACCGCCTCGATGTTCAGATCGCGCCCGATCGTCTTCACCGCCTGATGGTGGATCGAGTTGACGATCGCCTCGCGCTGGTTGGGGAACATGTTGACGAGCGTGGAGCCTTCGGGGAAGCGGATCGAATGCCTATGCTGGTCGTACTGCTCGTTGACGTGGATGCCGGCCGTGGGCACATCGGTGGCGATGTCGCCGTAAAGCGTGCCGCCGAACGCCACGTTGATGAGCTGACAGCCGCGGCACACGCCGAGCACCGGCTTGCCCGACTCGACGAACTCATGCAGCAACTCCAGTTCGTACATATCGCGCACGCGGTCGCCCGGCCATTCGGGACGCGTCGTCGCTTCTTCGTACGACTGCGGCGAGACGTCCGCGCCGCCTTGCAGCAGCAGGCCGTCGAGATGCTTCGCGTAGTCGCGCAGACGGATATTGCTCGTGTGCAGCATGCCCTGATTGCCGACCGTCGGAATCATGAACACGAGCACGTCGCGCGACATCACCCAATGCGCGATGGATTCCTCGAGATATTGCAGCGTCTTGCCGCGCAACCCTTTCGCGCCCGGCTCCGGATGAAAGATCCGCGCCGACACGCCGATGCGCAACGTGCGCTGAGTCATGCGCTGTCCCGCGCGATCGAAAATCTGCCGCGCGCGCGCCGCGATCACGCGGCCAAAGACGGACCACGCCGAATCGGATTGCTTGAGATACGCGGGTTGAGGCTGCGCGGACGTCTGCTCGGTGGCGGGCAGCGGCGGCGGATTGAGCTTGCCGAAGTCCGGCGCCTCGGTGAATTCGGGCGGCAGAACGGTGGCGCGGCCAGTCGGGGAATCGGACGACGCGGATTGCGCGTTCGCGGTGCTGGCGGCTTCCGCATCGGTCGCGGCCTCGAAGTTTTCGGCGAGGCTCGCACGCGGTTTCGCCGATGCGCGCTGCTTCTCGCGCACCGCGGCTTCCTGCGCGGCGGTCGCGCTAGCCGCCGATGCGCGCGCCTCGCGAGCGTCCTGCAGCGCGTCGTCGCGGCGGGCTTGCGCCGTGTCGGCCGGCTCGACGTTCGACGCGCTCGAAGGCGCATCCGTCGATGCCCGTTCGGTCGCGCTCGCCTGCGGACCGGGCGCCGAGGCCGCGGCGGCGGCTTCGGGCGAGGCCGTCGGGTTCGCGCTGCGCGGGGCGGCTTGTGAATCGGCGCCGCTGCGGCGGGCGTCGGTGCTGCTTGCGTCGTTGGACGTTTTGTTATCGCTCATTCCTGATTCAGGCGCTCGAACGCCATAAGGAGAGTGGACAAACCCCGATTATCCGCCTGAGACCTGCACGGGGCAAACCAGCACACATTTGGTCACATTGGCTCACATTATCGCGGGAACCCGGTGCGGGCCGCTGTCGGGGCTATCCCGTGACGAAAACCCTCAATGGTCGCGCGGCTCCTCGAAGGTCTCGCGCAAGGCGATCTGCATCGTCGCGTGGATTTTCACGCACCAGCGCCACAACACGGTCAGCAACAGCGCGACGCACACGAGCACGCCGACCATCAATCCGAACGGCGGCAGGATCCCGCCCGACAGTGCCGCGACGAGCAGGAAGACGCCGAACATCGCGACGATCGGAATGAGCCCGGAAATCGCCGAACGGATCGCGCTCGTGAAGCGCCCCGCTTTCGCGGGCTGCACGCTCACTTCGGCGAGCAGCAGCGCGAGCGATCCGAGCTTGCGATACACCGCGACGAGAAACGGCAGCGCGATCACCAACGCGGCGCCCCACAGCACGACGCGCTGCGCGTTATCGGTGTCGAGCCAGCGCGCGAGATAGCCCGACGCGAACGGCGCCGCATACGACGCGCCGAGAAAAATCGCCGCGACGAGCGCGAGATTCACCGCGATCTGCATGACGATGCGCCGCGTCATCGAGAAAAGCGTCGGGCCGCCGGACGCGGGCGTCAGGCTCGCGAGCCACTGCGAATACAGGCCGAAGGTATGCGCGAGCGGCGCGGGCATCGCGCGGGAAAGGCGCATCGTGAGCGGATCGGCGGCGCGGATCAGATACGGCGTGAAGAGCGTCGTGAGCGCGGACACGGCCACCGCGATCGGATAGAGAAAGCTGCTCGTGACCTTCAGCGACAGGCCGAGCGACGCGATGATGAACGAGAACTCGCCGATCTGCGAGACGCTCATGCCGACGCGCATCGACGTGCGGCCGTCCTTGCCGGCGAGAAACGCGCCGAGCCCGCACGACACGATCTTGCCGAGCACGACGGCAATCGTGATGACGGCGATCGGCCACGCGTAGTCGACGAGCACCGTCGGGTTCAGCAGCAAACCGATGGTGACGAAGAAGATCGCCGAGAACATGTCGCGCACCGGCGCGATCAGATGCTCGATGCGCGCGAGATGCCGCGACTCCGCCATGATCGCGCCGATGAGAAACGCGCCGAGCGCGATCGAATAATCGAGCTTCACGACGAGCAGGCAGAAGCCGAAGCAGAAGCCGAGCACGGTGACGAGCAGCATCTCGTCGCTCTTCGCCTTCGCGACGTAGTTGAGCGCGCGCGGCACCGTGAGAATGCCGACGACCAGCGACACCGTCATGAAAAGCAGCAGCTTGCCGAGCGTGACGACCGCGACGCCAGCGCTTACGGACCCCGTCTGCGCGATGCCGGAGAGCAGCACGAGCATCGCGATCGCGAGTATGTCTTCGACGATCAGAATGCCGAACACGATCTGCGCGAAGTGCTCGCCCTTCATGCCGAGTTCGGAAAGCGCCTTCACGATGATGGTTGTCGACGAGATCGCGAGCATCGCGCCGAGAAAGAGCGAGTCCATCGAGCTCCAGCCGAACCATCGCCCGATCTCGTAGCCGACCCAGATCATCAGCACGATTTCCGAAAGCGCGGCGACGAAGGCGGTCGCACCGACCTTGAAGAGCTTGCGCAAGCTGAATTCGAGCCCGAGCGAAAACATCAGGAAGACGACGCCGAGTTCGCCGAGCGTCTGGATGGTCGCTTCGTCGTGGATCAGATTGAACGGCGGCGTGTACGGCCCGATGATCACGCCCGCCGCGATATAACCCAGCACGACCGGCTGCCGCAGACGGTGAAAGAGCACCGTCACCACGCCCGCGATGGCCATGATCACTGCGAGATCCTGAATGAAGCCGATCGCGTGATGCATCAACTATTTCCTTACAAAATGATAATGGGATAGCCGATGTTACCGCACGGACGCGGATTCCTGCCCTCCGGCAAGCGATCTTTTGGACGCGCATCGCGCTGGTGCAAGCGCAAAGAAAAGGCCCGCGCAAATGGCGGGCCTCGATGAAAACGAAAGAACAACGGCGCTCAGACTGCCGCTTCGTTTTCCTCGCCGGTGCGAATGCGGATCACGCGCTCGACATCGGCGACGAAGATCTTGCCGTCGCCGATCTTGCCCGTGCGCGCGGCGCCGATGATCGCGTCGATGACCTGATCGGTTTGATCGTTCGCGACGACGACTTCGATCTTCACCTTCGGCAGGAAGTCGACGACATACTCTGCACCACGATAAAGCTCGGTATGCCCCTTCTGACGGCCGAAGCCCTTCACTTCCGTGACCGTGAGACCGGTCAGGCCCACTTCGGCCAGCGCTTCGCGAACTTCGTCGAGCTTGAACGGTTTGATGATGGCGGTGATGCGTTTCATGGCGTGCCTCGCGTAAAGATCGATTCAAGGGGTTCGAAAAAAGGTCGTGTCCCGCGCGGGACAGATGTTTTCGATTCTAGCCGCGTTTCATCGAGCAGGCGGTCCGTATATTCGCGAGGACGTCGGATATCACTCCTTCGTCGGCACGCGTTCGAGGTCCGCGAGCCACACCGTCGCCTGGCCGTCGCTCGGCGCGCGCCAGTCGCCGCGCGGCGAAAGCGAGCCGCCCGAGCCGACCTTCGGCGCGTTCGGCACGCATGAGCGCTTGAACTGACTCGTGCGGAAGAACCGATCCAGGAAGATGCGCAGATTTTTGCGGATCGCGCCGATGTCGTATTGATTCCGCGTAACGGTCGGGCCTTCCGGCCACGCGCCCGCATCGCGATCGCGCCATGCATGCAACGCGAGAAACGCGACCTTCGTTGGTGCAAAGCCGAAGCGCAACGTGTAGTACAGATTGAAGTCCTGCAATTCGTACGGGCCGATCACGCTCTCCGTCTTCTGCTCCACCACGCCGCTCGTCTTGCCGGGGATGAGTTCCGGGCTGATATCGGTGGAGAGGATGTTTTCGAGCACATCGGTTCCGCTTCCGCCGATCTGTCCCGACTCGGCAACCCAGCGCACCAGATGCGTGATCAGCGTCTTCGGCACGCTCGCGTTCACGTTGTAGTGGGACATGTGATCGCCCACTCCGTAGGTGCACCAACCAAGTGCGAGCTCGCTCAGATCGCCCGTGCCGATGACGATCGCATGGTTGAAGTTCGCAAGCCGGAACAGATGGCTCGTGCGTTCGCCCGCCTGCACGTTCTCGTACGTGATGTCGTATTGTTCGGCGCCCGTGCTGTGCGGATGGCCGATGTCGGCGAGCATCTGCACGCAGCTCGGACGAATGTCGATCTCGCTCGCCGTGCAGCCGACGACTTCCATCAGCTCGCGCGCCTGCTTGAGCGTGCGGTCGCTGGTGGCGAAGCCGGGCATCGTATAGGCGAGGATGTTCGAGCGCGGCAGACCGAGGCGGTCCATCGCTTTCGCGCACACGAGCAGTGCATGCGTCGAGTCCAGCCCGCCCGATATGCCGATGACCACCTTCGACATCCCCGACGATTGCAGGCGTTGCAGCAACGCCTGCACCTGAATGTTGTAGACCTCGTTGCATCGTTCGTCGCGGCGCGCGGCATCGGCGGGCACGTACGGAAAGCGCGCGACCCGGCGTTCGAGCGGCAGCTTTTCATCGTCGGGAATCGATAGTGGAAATTCGATCACGTCGAATTGCGCGACTTCGCCGGCGTGGCGATGCGTCGAGCGGCCGAACGTGGTTTGCCGCATGCGTTCGCGCGAGAGGCGTTCGAGATCGATATCGGCGTAAATGAGGTGCGACTGGTCCGAGAAGCGCTCGGACTCCGCCAGCAGCTCGCCGTTTTCGTAGATGAGGCCTTGCCCGTCCCAGGCGAGATCGGTGGACGATTCGCCATTGCCCGCCGATGTGTACAGATACGCCGCGACGCAACGCGCAGACTGCTGCCCGACGAGCTGATGCCGATAAGCCGACTTGCCCACGACGATATTCGACGCCGACAGATTCACGAGCACGGTCGCGCCCGCAAGCGCCGCGAACGACGACGGCGGAATCGGCACCCACACGTCCTCGCAAATCTCGACGTGAAACCGGAAGAGCGGAAGATCCTCGATCTGAAACAGCAGCGACGCGCCGAACGGCACGTCCTGACCGCATAGCGTGACCGTGTTTTCGGCGGCGGCATCGGCGGGACTGAACTGGCGCGCCTCGTAGAACTCGCCGTAGTTCGGAAGATAGCTCTTCGGCACGACGCCGCGAATAAAGCCGCCGGCGATGACGATCGCGCAGTTGAAGAGCTTATGCTCGGCGCGCACCGGCGCGCCGACGATCATCGCGATATCGAGTTGCTTCGATGCGTCGAGAATGCTTTGCAGCGCGTCTTCGCACGCGTCGAGCAACGCGCGCTGATGGAAGAGATCGTCGCAGGTATACGCGGACACCCCGAGCTCGGGAAACGCGACGAGCACCGCGCCGTGCGCGGCGGCTTCTTTCGCGAGTTCGATCGTCTGCGCCGCGTTGAACGCGGGATCGGCGACCTTGCAGGACGGAACGCCGACCGCGACGCGCGCGAAATCGTGGCTGTACAGGTTGAAGAAATTTCTGCTCATGGCTGACATGGATGTGCGCGAGTTGCAGCGAAGGGGGTCGAATCGATTATCGCATCTCAGGTTTTCTTCCTGAACGGCGTGTGCGCTTCGAGTTCCTCGATGTGCTGATCCATCGCCTGCGTTTCGGCATCGAGAAATTCGGCGATCGCGTGCGCGAAACGCTGATCCGCGATCCAGTGCGCGGACCATGTCGGCGTCGGCAACAGTCCGCGCGACATCTTGTGCACACCCTGCGC
The DNA here is from genome assembly GCF_023631165.1 of Caballeronia sp. AZ1_KS37. Lineage (NCBI taxonomy): Bacteria > Pseudomonadati > Pseudomonadota > Betaproteobacteria > Burkholderiales > Burkholderiaceae > Caballeronia > Caballeronia sp. AZ1_KS37. The sequence goes on from NZ_JALQDP010000015.1 coordinate 10,565, forward strand.
GCCGCCCTCGAAACGCGCGAGCCTATGTTCGATGCAATACGCGATGCCCTGCATGTAGCACGTCTCGAAGTGCAGCCCGGAGACGAACTCCCGCGTGCCCCAATAGCGGCCGTACATCGTGTCGCCGCCGATCATGTTGAGCGCGCACGCGAGGCGCTCGCCGTCCACTTCGGCGATGACGAGCAGCATGCTGTCGGGCGCATCGGCGTGAATGCGGCCGAAGAACTCGCGCGTCAGATACGGCGCGTTCCAGTGCTCGCGATACGTGTTGTCGTAACAGTCGTAGAAGAAGTCGAGCGCGGCATCGTCGATTTCGCCACCGCGCAGCCACTTGTACGTGACGCCCGCATCCGCCACGCGCCGGCGATCCTGCTTCACTTTCTTGCGCTTGTCGTGGCTCATCGTCGCGAGGAAGGCGTCGAAGCTCGCGTAGCCATCGCCGGGCAGATTCTCCCAGTGGAACTGCACGCCTTCGCGCAGCATGTAGCCCGCGTCGGTGAGCGCCTCGACATCCTGCGCGTGTGGAAACAGCACGTGCAGCGACGACAGTTCGAGTCGCCGCGTCAATTCGATCGCGCCGCGCGCGAGCAGCACGCGATCCTCGTGATGCGCGGCGATGAGGCGCGGGCCCGTGACCGGCGAAAACGGCACCGCCGACAGCGCCTTCGGGTAGTAGCGCAGACCGTGGCGCTCGAAGGCATCGGCCCAGGCGTGATCGAACACGTATTCGCCGCGCGAATGCGACTTGATGTAGAGCGGCATCGCGCCGGCAAATTCGCCGCCGCGCTTCAGTATCAGATGATGCGCGCGCCAGCCGGTGCGCTTGACGGCGCACTCCGTCTCCTGCAACGCCGAGAGAAACGCGTGACGCACGAACGGGTTTTCGCCGGCGAGCCGGTTCCAGTCGTCGGCGGCGATGTCGGCGAGCGCATCGACCACATGAATTTCGACCTCGCGATTCAACAGGCTACCTCGCTGTGATTGACCGACGAGCACGCCCGAACCATCGCAGAGCGCGCCCGAAAGCGGCTATTCTCGCGCAAGTCGCAGCGGCGCGCCGATGCGGACAAAACGCCCCGGCGCGGTGCTTTCGGCGATAATGCGCGGCAAATCTTTCATCGTTCTCCCATGCCCTGGTTTCTGTACCTGATCGAATGCGCCGACGGCAGCCTCTACACGGGCATCGCGACGGACGTCGAGGCGCGCTTCACCGCGCACGCGAGCGGCAAGGGCGCGCGCTACACGCGGGCGCGAAAGCCGGTGCGCGTGCTGGCGTCGTTCGAACTGGCGGGGAAATCGGAGGCGCTGCGCGCGGAATATCGCGTGAAGCAACTGACCGCGCAGCAGAAGCGCGCGTTGATTGCGGGGGAAAGGACGCTGGAGTCGTTGTTGCCTCAGACCGAAGCAAGCGAAGAAGAAAAAAAAAACGCCGCCGCGTGGGTGACACGCGGCGGCGTTTTGTCGGAGAACGCGTTTACTTCTTGTAGTTCGCGACGCCTTCCGAGATTTCCTTGTGCGCGGCGTCGATGCCGGCCCAGCCTTCGACCTTCACCCACTTGCCCTTTTCGAGCGCCTTGTAGTTCTCGAAGAAGTGCTTGATCTGGTCTTTCAGATACTCGGGCACGTCGTCGATCGACTTGATGTTTGCCGTCATCGGGCAGACCTTGTCGTGCGCCACCGCGACGAGCTTCGCGTCCACGCCCGATTCATCGGTCATCTGCAGCATGCCGACCGCGCGCGCACGCACGACCGAGCCCGCCAGCAGCGGATACGGCGTGATGACGAGCACGTCGACCGGGTCGCCGTCGCCGGAGAGCGTCTGCGGAATGAAGCCGTAGTTCGCCGGATAGCGCATGCCGGTGCCGACGAAACGGTCGACGACGAGCAGGCCCATGTCCTTGTCCGCTTCGTATTTGACCGGATCGCTCTGCGCGGGAATTTCGATGATGACGTTGAAATCGTGCGGGAGATCTTTGCCGGGAGGTACGTTGTTGAAGCTCATGAGCGCTCTCTGGAGAAGTTGAGATCGGAGATGGAATCGCACGGGCGGACGGTGTCTTGCGGCCCGTCGCGCTTGTCTGCGCGTGATTTCGCCATTATAGCCAATCGACCCCGCACGCCCGACGCACGTTCCCGGTTGGCGCGATAATCGGTTTCCGGCTCCAGAACATCCGATTTCAGGAGACATGCATGGAAGACGCGAAGCATTTCATCGATAACCGCTGGATCGCGGCATCGGGCAACGAGACGATTCCGGTCGTCGATCCGTCCGATGGCCAGGTCTTCGCGCAGATCGCGCGGGGCACCGCGGCGGACATCGACCGCGCGGTCGCCGCCGCCCGCGCGGCCTTCGACGGCGGCTGGGGCGCGACGAGCGCGGCGGAACGCGGGCGCATCCTCGCGCGCCTGTCGATGCTGATCGGCGCGTGCCACGAGGAGATCGCGCAGGTCGAGGCGCGCGACACCGGCAAGCCGCTGAAGCAGGCACGCGCCGACGCCACCGGCATCGCGCGGTATTTCGAGTTTTACGCGGGCGCCGCCGACAAGCTCCACGGCGAAACCCTGCCCTATCAGCACGGCTACACCGTGCTCACGATCCGCGAGCCGCACGGCGTGACCGGGCATATCGTGCCGTGGAACTATCCGCTGCAGATTTTCGGGCGCAGCGTCGGCGCGGCGCTCGCCGCGGGCAACGCGTGCGTCGTGAAGCCGGCGGAGGACGCGTGCCTGTCGCTGTTGCGCATCGCGGAACTGGCGGCGGAAGCCGGCCTGCCGGATGGCGCGCTCAATATCGTCACCGGATACGGTCACGAAGCGGGCGCGGCGCTCGCGCGGCATCCGGGCATCGATCACATCTCGTTCACCGGCTCGCCCGCGACGGGCGCGGCCGTCACCAAGATGGCCGCCGACAATCACGTCCCCGTCACGCTGGAACTCGGCGGCAAGTCGCCGCAAATCGTATTCGCCGATGCCGATTTCGACGCCGCTCTCCCCGTGCTCGTCGCCGCGATCGTGCAGAACGCCGGACAGACGTGCTCGGCGGGCAGCCGCGTGCTGATCGAGCGCGCGGCGTACGAACCCTTGCTGGATCGTCTCTCGGAGGCGTTCGCGGCGCTGAAGGTCGGTCCGAGCAAGCTCGATCTCGACTGCGGCCCGCTCATCAGCGCGAAGCAGCAGCAGCGCGTGTGGGATTTTCTGTCCGATGCGCAGCACGACGGCATTCCGATGGCCGCGCACGGCGAAGTCGTCGGCGATGCGCCCGAAGCGGGCTTCTATCAGGCGCCGACGCTGTTGCGCGACGTCCCGCCGACGCATCGTCTCGCGCGCGAGGAAGTGTTCGGCCCGGTGCTCGCCGCGATACCCTTCGACGACGAAGCCGACGCGCTCCGACTCGCCAACGGCACCGACTACGGGCTCGTCGCCGGCATCTGGACCCGCGACGGCGCGCGTCAGATGCGGCTCGCGCGCCGCGTGCGTTCCGGACAGGTGTTCATCAACAACTACGGCGCGGGCGGCGGCATCGAATTGCCGTTCGGCGGCGTCAAGCATTCGGGACACGGACGCGAGAAAGGCTTCGAGGCGCTGTACGGCTTCACGACGCTCAAGACCATCGCCATCAAACACGGATAAGGAGACACGCATGCGACTGCAAGGCAAAACCGTCATCGTGACGGGCGGCGGCTCGGGATTCGGCGAAGGCATCGCGAAGACGTTCGCGCGTGAGGGCGCGAACGTCGTCGTCAACGATCTGAACGGGCCGGCCGCCGAGCGCGTCGCGAGCGAGATCGCGCTCGCATCGTCGCCGGAGGTGAAGCACGGCCGCGCGATCGCCGTTCAAGGCGATGTGACGAAGCGCGCCGACTGGCAAACGCTATTCGATGCCGCGATCGGGGACTTCGGCAGCGTGCAGATCGTCGTCAACAACGCGGGCACGACGCACCGTAACAAGCCCGTTCTCGACGTCACCGAGGCCGAATTCGACCGCGTCTACGCGGTGAACGTGAAGAGCATCTATTGGAGCGTCGAGCAGTTCGTGCCGTACTTTCGCGAACGGGGCGGCGGCGCGTTCATCAATATCGCGTCGACGGCGGGCGTGCGGCCGCGTCCGGGACTCGTCTGGTACAACGGCAGCAAGGCGGCGGTCATCATCGCGAGCAAGGCGCTCGCGGTCGAACTGGGCGCGGACCGCATCCGCGTGAACTGCATCAATCCGGTGATGGGCGAGACCGCCCTGCTCTCCGAGTTCATGGGCATGGAGGACACGCCCGAGAACCGCCGCAAGTTTCTCGCGACGATACCGCTCGGCCGGCTTTCGACGCCTCAGGACATCGCCAACGCGGCGCTTTATCTCGCATCCGACGATGCCGAGTTCATCACCGGCGTCGCGCTCGAAGTGGACGGCGGACGCTGCGTCTGACGCTTGCCCGCGCACGCCGCGCGCCGTGTGCGGCGAGTGCGGGCATCGGTGCTTTCCCTAGCAGAAACGGGCGTTTTGCGGTGCGGCCGACGGGCTAGAATCCTTACGCGCCTGTAATCGCGAGCGGGCCCGTCCGCTCGCCTGGCGCACACAAAAAATATTGGAGACAAGCATCATGGCCAGCACCGCCAAACCCATGCCGCGCCCCGGCGCGGGCACGCCTTCCGCGTTCGAGGAGGCCACTTACCGAAAGGTCGTCTGGCGTCTCGCGCCGCTTCTGCTGATCTGTTATGTGGTGGCGTATCTCGACCGCGTGAACGTCGGCTTCGCCAAGCTGCAGATGGCCGCCGATTTGCAACTGTCGGATGCCGTGTACGGCTTCGGCGCGGGCATTTTCTTCTTCGGCTACTTCATCTTCGAGATTCCGTCGAACATCATCTTGCATCGCGTCGGCGCGCGCGTGTGGATCGCGCGGATCATGATTACGTGGGGCGTCATTTCGGCGCTCACGATGTTCATCACCACGCCGACGATGTTCTACGTCATGCGCTTTCTGCTCGGCGCGGCGGAAGCGGGCTTCTTCCCCGGCATCATTCTTTATCTGACGTACTGGTTTCCGGCGCAGCGGCGCGGGCGCATCACGACGCTGTTCATGACGGCGATCGCGCTTTCGGGTCTGATCGGCGGGCCGATCAGCGGCTGGATCATGGATGCGTTCCACATGAAGAACGGCTGGCACGGCTGGCAATGGCTGCTGCTGCTCGAAGGCATTCCGTCGATCATCGTCGGCATCGTCGTGTTCCTGAAGCTCGACGATCGTATCTCGAAGGCTTCTTGGCTCACGCAGGAAGAACGCGAACTGCTCGAACGCAACATCGCGGCGGATAACGTCCAGAAGGAAGATCTGTCGCTGGGCAAGATCTTGTCGAGCCCGAAAGTGTGGCTGATGAGCATCATCTACTTCTCGTTCGTGATGGGACTGTATGGCGTGAGCTTCTGGCTGCCGACGATCATCAAGTCGATGGGGATCAAGGATGCGCTGCATGTCGGCCTGCTCTCCGCGATTCCTTATGGCGCGGCGGTGATCGGCATGCTGTACGCGGCGCGCAGCGCGGATCGTTCCGGCGAGCGTCGCTGGCATATCGCGATTCCGGCGTTGATCGGTGCGATCGGGCTGGTGCTGTCGGTGGTGTGGTTCAACAACACGACGCTCGCGATGCTCGGCCTCACGCTCGCCACGATGGGCATTCTCACGACGCTGCCGCTGTTCTGGAGTCTGCCGACGGCGTTTCTTGCCGGCACCGGGGCGGCTGCGGGTATTGCGATGATCAACTCGCTTGGGAATCTCGCCGGGTTTTTGAGTCCTTATCTCGTGGGGTGGTTGAAGCAGGTCACTGCTTCTAATTCGAGTGGGATGTATATGCTCGCGGGTTTTCTCGTTCTTGGGGCTGTGCTTGTGCTTAGTGTGCCGGCGCGGTTGGTTAATCGGTAAGGTTGCGTTCCGCTTTCTTTTTCGCGGCAGCCTGTGATCGCGTCGGTCTGTTGGCACTGCCCTTGTGCAGGGCAGTCCCAATAGACCGACGCGTAATCGCGAGCCGGCGGAAAAGAACGAAACCCGCACCGCAACGATGCACATCCCCCGTGCATGCACCAAAACCTCGCCCGCTAACCCCCATCCCCCGAAGTAAAACTTCCCTGCGATTCCCCGCAAACCCCCGCCATTAGGGCAAAAGACCCCAATTGGCATACCCCTTGCAGAACGCTCCGAGCAATCGTCATTGCTCAAACAACCACATCGGCAAGGGGAACACAGAAATGAAACGACGCAGTCTGCTGAAGTTCGGCTCCATGTCGGGCGCGCTCGCCCTTGCGGGCCAACTTCCGATCACGAAAGCCCACGCCGCCGATACCGGTCCGATCAAGGTCGGCATCCTCCATTCGCTGTCGGGCACGATGGCGATCTCCGAGACGTCGCTGAAAGACACGGCACTCATGACCATCGCCGATATCAACAAGAGCGGCGGCGTCATGGGCCGGCAGATTCAGCCCGTCGTCGTCGATCCCGCTTCGAACTGGCCGCTCTTCGCCGAGAAGGCGCGTCAGCTTCTCACGCAGGACAAGTGCGCGGTCGTGTTCGGCTGCTGGACCTCGGTGTCGCGCAAGTCCGTGCTGCCGGTGTTCGAGGAACTCAACGGCCTGCTCTTCTACCCCGTGCAGTACGAAGGCGAAGAGATGTCCCGCAACGTGTTCTATACGGGAGCCGCGCCGAATCAGCAGGCGATTCCCGCCGTCGAATATCTGATGGGACCGGAAGGCGGCAGCGCCAAGCGCTTCTTCCTGCTCGGCACCGACTACGTGTACCCGCGCACGACCAACAAGATCCTGCGCGCGTTCCTTCACTCCAAGGGCGTGAAAGATGCAGACATTCAGGAGGTCTACACACCGTTCGGACATAGCGACTATCAAACCATCGTCGCGAACATCAAGACCTTTGCCCAAGGGGGAAAGACGACTGTCATCTCTACGATCAACGGCGATTCGAACGTACCGTTCTACAAGGAACTCGGCAACCAGGGCCTGAAAGCGACGGACGTGCCTGTCGTCGCGTTCTCGGTCGGCGAAGAGGAACTGCGCGGCATCGACACGAAACCGCTCGTCGGCCATCTTGCCGCATGGAACTACTTCATGTCGGTGAAGAACCCGAACAACTCGAAGTTCGAGAAGGAATTCTTTGCGTACGCAAAGGCGCAGAACCTTCCGGGCGGCGACAAGCGCGTCACCAACGATCCGATGGAAGCGACCTTCGTCGGCATCCACATGTGGAAGCAGGCCGTCGAAAAGGCGAAGAGCGCCGATGTCGACAAGGTCCGCACCGCGATGGTCGGTCAGACCTTCGCCGCGCCTTCCGGCTTCACGCTGACGATGGACGGCAACCATCATCTGCATAAGCCCGTGATGATCGGCGAAATTCGCGGCGACGGTCAGTTCAACGTCGTCTGGAAGACGAAGACCGCCATACGCGCGCAGCCGTGGAGCCCGTATATCGCGGGCAACGAGGGCAAGCCGGATGTCGTCAGCTCGATTCCCGCGTTCCTGCGCCGTCAGCGTGTGCGTGTCGCGTAACGCGTGACGTCGATGCAGCGAGGCCGCGCGTTTCATGCGATGCGCGCGGCCTTTCGAGTTCTAACGGAAAGGCCCACATGACCGGCTCCCTCAAGCGCGCGCTCTTTGCGCTCATCCTCGCGATGACGTCGCTCGCGGCCCACGCGCTCACCAACGACGATCTCGCCCCGCTCGCCGGCGACGACTTCGAAGCCAAGACCGCCGCCATCGACAAGCTCATTGCCAATGCCGATGCGCCTTCCATCGCCGTGCTCGGCGCGCTGTCCGATGGCTCGCTCGTCGCGACCGATAACGGTCACGTCTACATTCAGACCGATGACGGCACGAAGGACGCGATCACCGGCAAGACCGCCGAAGCGCCTGATGCGCAACCGATCACGCTGAACAATCTGCTGCGCACGAAGGTCGCGGGCGCGTTGTCGGGGCTGCAGCTCGCATCGCCCGATACGGCCAAACGCCGCGACGCCATCGCTGCGTTGCTGAAGAACCCGGACGCATCGATGAAGCCGATGATCGACCGAGCCCGCGCCATCGAAAAGGATTCCGAATTAAAGAAGCGCCTCGACACGCTCTGGGCGATGACCGCGCTGCACGATCCCGACGTGAACAGGCGTCTCGAAGCCGCGCAACTCGTCGCGGCGCGCCATGACCTCGACATGTACGAACTGCTGCGCCCGATCGTCGCGAAGAAGGCCGACGGCACGTTCAACGAACCCGACGAACGCGTACGCAACGCGGCTCAGGAAGGCATCTACGCACTCGATTCGATTCAGCGCCGCAGCGAAATCTTCGGCACGATCTTCGCGGGCCTCTCGCTCGGCAGCGTGCTGCTGCTCGCGGCGCTCGGGCTTGCGATCACATATGGGCTGATCGGCGTCATCAACATGGCGCACGGCGAGTTCCTGATGATCGGCGCCTATGCGACCTATGTCGTGCAGAACCTCGTGCAGCATTACGCGCCCGCCGCGTTCAACTGGTATCCGCTCTTCGCGGTGCCTGCGTCGTTCATCGCCGCGGGGCTCGTCGGCATCGTGCTCGAAAGGCTCGTGCTGAAGCATCTCTACGGACGTCCGCTCGAAACGCTGCTGACGACCTTCGGCATCAGCCTGATCCTGATTCAGGCGACGCGCACGCTCTTCGGCGCGCAGAACGTGCAGGTGACGAATCCCTCGTGGATGAGCGGCGGCGTCACCGTGATGCAGAACCTCATCCTCCCGTACAACCGTCTGACGATCCTCGCGTTCTCGCTCGCCGTCGTCGCGATCGCGTGGGGCGTGCTCACGAAGACGCGCCTCGGCCTCTTCGTGCGCGCGGTGACGCAGAACCGCCGCATGGCCGCGTGCGTCGGCGTCAAGACAGCGCGTGTCGATTCGTACGCGTTCGCGTTCGGTGCGGGCATCGCGGGACTCGGCGGCTGCGCGCTCTCGCAGATCGGCAACGTCGGGCCCGATCTCGGACAGAGCTACATCATCGATTCGTTCATGGCGGTGGTGCTCGGCGGCGTCGGCCAGCTCGCGGGCACGGTGATCGGCGGCTTCGGGCTCGGGCTCGTCAGCAAGGCGGTCGAGCCGTTCTGGGGCGCGGTGCTCGCGAAGATCGCGGTGCTCGTGCTCATCGTGTTGTTCATCCAGAAGCGTCCGCAGGGCATGTTCGCCCTCAAGGGCCGCAGCGCGGAGGCTTGAGACATGACCGCCTCGACCAATGTCGGCACGAACCTCGACGTCACGCCGCAACCCGATCCGGGCGCCGCGCGCGCGGGCTTCGCGCTCGGCCTGCCGCCGCGCGCCGCGCTCTTGCCGAAGAAAGGCTGGCTCGCGTTGATCGCGCTCGTCATCGCGATGGTGATCTTCGTGCCCGTCAGCGCGCTCGTGCTGCCGGAAACGAGCACGTTCCATCTCTCGGCTTATGCGATGACGCTCGTCGGCAAGCTCATGTGCTACGCAATCGGCGCGCTCGCGCTCGACCTCGTATGGGGCTATTGCGGCATTCTGAGCTTGGGCCATGCGCTTTTCTTCGCGCTCGGCGGCTACGCGATGGGCATGTACCTGATGCGCTCGATCGGCCGCGAGGGGACGTATCAAAGCGATCTTCCCGACTTCATGGTGTTTCTCGACTGGCACAAGCTGCCGTGGTACTGGGAGGGCACGGAACATCTCTGGTATGCGCTGTTGCTCGTCGTCCTCGTGCCTGGCGTGCTTGCGTGGGTGTTCGGCTTCTTCACGTTCCGCTCGCGCGTGAAGGGCGTGTATCTGTCGATCATCACGCAGGCGATGACCTTCGCCGCGATGCTGCTTTTCTATCGCAACGAAACGGGCTTCGGCGGCAACAACGGCTTCACCGACTTCAAGCGCATCGCGGGCTTTCCAATCACGCATCCGGGCACGCGCACTGCCCTCTTTCTCACCACGTTCGCGGTGCTCGTGCTCGCGTTTCTCGCGGCGAGATGGATCGTCACGTCGAAGCTCGGGCGAGTCGTCACCGGCGTGCGCGACGGCGAAGCGCGCCTGATGTTCCTCGGCTATAGCCCGCTCGCGTACAAGCTCTTCATCTGGACGGTGTCGGCGGTGTTGTGCGGCATCGCGGGCGCGTTGTATGTGCCGCAGGTCGGCATCATCAATCCGAGCGAGATGTCGCCCGCGAACTCGATCGAAATGGCGATCTGGGTCGCGGTCGGCGGACGCGGCACGCTGATCGGACCGATCGTCGGCGCGTTCGCCGTCAACGGCGCGAAGAGCTTTTTCACCGCCTATTTCGCGGAGTATTGGCTGTTTTTCCTCGGCCTCATCTTCACGCTCGTGCCCTTGCTTCTGCCGAACGGCATCATGGGACTGATCGATCTCGCGCGCCGCAAGAAGGCGCATGGAGACGCTGCCGAATGACTGCACATAACGCATTGATCGTGGATTTGCCGCCGATTCCGGAGACGAGCCACAAGAACATCAACGTGTCGTCGGGCCTGGGGCATGTGCTCGCGCCCGGCGAGATCGATGTATCGCACGGCACGATCCTCTATCTCGAGGACGTCACCGTGAGCTTCGACGGCTTTCGCGCGCTGAACAAGCTGACGTTGTCGATCGATGTGGGCGAGTTGCGCTGCGTGATCGGCCCGAACGGCGCGGGCAAGACGACGATGATGGATGTCATCACCGGCAAGACACGTCCCGACGACGGCAAGGTTTTTCTCGGGCAGACGTTCGATCTCACGCGCATGTCGGAGCCGGTGATTGCGCGCACGGGCATCGGGCGCAAGTTTCAGAAGCCGACTGTGTTCGAGAATCATCCGGTGTGGGAGAACCTCGAACTCGCGATGAAGACGGACAAGCGCTGGTTCGCATCGTTGAGGGCGCGGCTGGATGGTGCCGCGCAGGCTCGCATCGAAGAGACGCTCGAGCTGATTCGCCTTCAGCATCAGGCGACGCGGCTTGCGGGCGAGTTGTCGCATGGGCAGAAGCAGCGGCTCGAAATCGGCATGTTGTTGATGCAGCAGCCTGCTCTCTTGCTGCTCGATGAGCCTGCGGCCGGCATGACCGATCATGAAACGATGGAACTCGCGGAGTTGCTCAACAAGCTGCGTGGGTCGTGTTCGATGATGGTCGTCGAGCATGATATGGAGTTTGTTGCTGCGCTTTCGGGGGATAGCGGGAAGGTTACTGTTATGGCTGAGGGGAGTGTTCTTGCCGAAGGCACGCTCGATGACGTCAAACGGGACGAGGCCGTTATTGAGTCTTATCTTGGGCGTTAGTGTTTTATGTCGGCGTGGGTCGTCGTGGAAGCCTGTTTTCTTAGTGGTCGATTAGCGTTGCCCCTGTGCGGGGCAGTGCTAATAGACCGACGCGATCACAGGATTCCACGCAAGCGTAAGCAAACAAGCGCAGACCAAGAGACAAAGCAAATGCTAGAAGTCGAAAACCTGAACCAATACTATGGCGGCAGCCACATCCTCCGCGATGTGAAACTCACCGTCCCCGATGGAAAACTCACCGTCCTGCTAGGCCGCAACGGCGTGGGCAAAACGACGCTCCTTCGCTGCCTGATGGGTGTCGTCCCGACAAAAAGCGGCACCATCGCCTGGCGCGGCAACAAGCTCTCCTCGATGCCCACCCACGCGCGCGTCGCAAACGGCCTCGCCTACGTGCCGCAAGGCCGCGACATCTTCGGCCGTCTCACCGTCGAAGAAAACCTGCTCGTCGGCGCAGCGAGCCGCAAAGCGCCATCGAAGATTCCCGATCACATCTACGCGCTGTTCCCCGTCCTCAAAGACATGAAGAACCGCCGAGGCGGCGATCTCTCCGGCGGTCAACAACAGCAACTCGCAATCGGCCGCGCGCTGATGAGCGAGCCGCAACTGCTCATCCTCGACGAGCCGACCGAAGGCATTCAGCCATCGATCATCCGCGATATCGGCCGAACGCTTCGGCAACTCGTCGACGAAATGGGCATGACGGTCCTGCTCGTCGAGCAGTATTACGACTTCGCGCGCGAACTCGCCGATCGATACTGGGTCATGAGCCGCGGCGAAATCGTCGCGGGCGGCGCGGGCTCGGAAATGGACGCGCATGGAGTGCGCGAGCTGATCGCCGTATGATCGAGGCTCCGCTCTAGAAAAACGCATCGCTCATGCACCACGAATCGCACGCAACACTCGCCGATCCGAACATCTGGCGCGGCTCGCTCGAACTCGGCTACGCGCGTCAGCACGGCCGCACCGTCTGCGTTCATCGCAAGCACGAAGGCCCATTGCGGCTGCAACGGCCGCTCTATCCCGAAGGCGATATCTGTCATTCGGTGATCGTGCACCCGCCCGGCGGCGTCGCGGGCGGCGATCGTCTTTCCATCGACGTTCGTCTGCACCAAGACACGCACGCCGTCATCACGACGCCCGGCGCGACCAAGTGGTACAAGGCCAACGGCAAGCTCGCGACGCAGCGCATCGATATCGATCTCGCCGCGCATGCGAAGCTCGACTGGCTGCCGCAAAACAACATCGTGTTCGAATCGTCGAACGTCGAACTCGAATTCAACCTGACACTCGATGAAGGCGCGAGCGCGATCGGCTGGGACGCAATGCTGCTCGGGCGCGCCGCCGCCGGCGAAAAGTGGACGCAAGGGCATATCAAGGCGACATCGCGTATCGCGCATCGCAATGGTTCGACGCTCTGGTTCGAACGCACGCTGCTCGATGCGCGCGATCCGCTGCGCGACTCCGCTCAAGGTCTCGCGGGCTTCCCCGCTTACGGCACGCTCTGGGCGATCGGCCCCGCATGCGACGATGCCCTCGCCGAGACCCTCGCCGCACATCTGCCCTTCGGCGATGAGCTCCGCGCAGGCGCATCGTGCGTCGCGCCGGGCGTGCTGATCGTGCGCGCGATCAGCCGCTCCATGGAACCGCTGCAAAACGCACTCACCGATTGCTGGTCGCGTCTTCGTCCGCTCGTGCATGGCGTCGATGCGCGACCTCTGCGTTTGTGGACTACCTAGTACGCACCAACGAAGCGCACGCGTCTGCACATCCGTTGTGCGCGGCGATATATGCGTAACCGGCAAACGCTGACAGCATAAGAAATAAGCATCGATGGCACGACTCTCGCTTTAAGCCTTCGCTCGAGAGCCGCGCATTCCAACGCGGCCGTTCAAGACCGAAGGATCATCGATGCTCACGACTTTTTCCCGCACGCGGCGCACCGCACTCGTCGCGCTGCTGCTTTCCCTCGCGCCTCTCGCCGCGCATGCCGACGCGCTCGACACCATCGCGAAGAACGGCACGCTGCGCGTCGCCGTGCCCGAAGACTATCCGCCCTTCGGCTCGGTCGGCGCCGACATGAAACCGCAAGGCTACGACGTCGACATGGCCGCGCTGCTCGCCAAGTCGATGAACGTGAAGCTCGAACTCGTGCCCGTCAACAGCGCGAACCGCATCCCGTATCTGACGACCAACAAGGTCGATCTCGTGATCTCGTCGCTCGGCAAGACGCCGGAACGCGAGAAGGTGCTCGACTTCTCGACGGCTTACGCGCCCTACTTTCAAGGCGTGTTCGGCCCCGCCGACATCAAGGTGACGAGCCCCGCCGATCTCACCGGCAAGACCGTCGGCGCCACGCGCGGCGCGCTCGAAGAGATCGCGCTCTCGCAGATGGCGCCCAACGCGACCATCAAGCGCTTCGAGGACAACAACGCGACCATCTCGGCCTTTCTCTCGGGACAGGTGCAACTGATCGCGGCGGGTAACATCGTCGCGGCGGCGATCCTGTCGAAGAATCCGCCGCGCCGGCCGGAAGCGAAGTTCATCATCAAGGATTCGCCGTGCTTCGTCGGCATGAACAAGAACGAGCCGCGCCTGATGTCGAAAGTGGACGACACCATCGCGCAGGCGAAGAAGGACGGCACGCTCAACACGATGTCGAAGAAGTGGTTCAACCAGCCGCTGCCCGCGACCCTTTGATCGGGAGCGCGGCATCGTATGGCCTATGAACTTCAATTCGCCGATCTAGCGCAGTACGCGGGCATGTTCGCGAGCGGCGCGGCGACCACGCTCGCGCTGACCGCCGTCTCGACGGCGCTCGGCGTGTCGGTCGGCGTGCTCGGCGCCGCCGCGCGCACCAGCCGGCATGCGTGGCTCGCGGCGATCGTCGGCGGCTATGTCGAAGCGGTCCGCAACACGCCGTTCATCGTGCAACTGTTCTTCGTATTCTTCGGCCTGCCCGCGCTCGGCATTCATCTCAGCGAATATGTCGCGGCCATTCTCGCGATGACGCTCAATCTCGGCGCGTACTCGATCGAGATCGTGCGCGCGGGCGTCGCCGCCGTGCCGAAGGGTCATCTCGAAGCGGCGGCATCGCTCGCGATGTCGCGTGGCGAGACGTTCCGTCATGTCGTGTTGCCGCAAGCGCTCGCCAAAGTGTTCCCCGCATTGACGAGCCAGATCGTCATTACGATGCTCGGCTCGGCGGTCGTCTCGCAGATATCGGTGCCCGATCTCACGTATGCCGCGAGCTATATCCAGTCGCGCAACTTCCGCGCGTTCGAGACGTGCTTCTTCATCACGGCCGCGTATCTCGTGATGGCGCTCGCTCTGCGCGCCGCATTGAACGCCATGGGCAAGCGCTTTCTGATGAACCACCGGAGCGCCGCGCGATGATCGAATTCACGCTCGCGCAGATCTTCGAGAACCTGCTGCTCGCGGCGCGCTGGACCGTCGTGCTGTCGATCGTGTCGTTCGTGTTGGGCGGCATCGTCGGCTTCGTGCTGCTCGTCATGCGCGTGTCGAAATCGCAAGTGCTGCGCATGCTCGTCAAAGGCTATATCCAGCTCTTTCAGGGCACGCCGCTTCTCATGCAGTTGTTCCTCGTGTTCTTCGGCCTGCCCTTGCTCGGCATCGACGTGTCGCCGTGGCTCGCGGCGAGCGTCGGTCTCACGCTCTTCACGAGCGCCTATCTCGCGGAGATCTGGCGCGGCGCGGTCGAAGCGGTGCCGAAGGGCCAGTGGGAAGCATCGTCGTCGCTCGCGATGAGTTACATGGAGCAACTTCGTCACGTGATCCTGCCGCAAGCGACGCGCATCGCGGTCGGCCCGACGGTCGGCTTCGCGGTGCAGGCGGTGAAGGACACGGCGCTCGTATCGATCATCGGCTTCACGGAACTGACGAAGGCCGGCACGATGATTTCGAACGCAACTTTCCGGCCGTTTCTCGTGTATGGGCTCGTCGCCGTTATCTACTTCTTGCTTTGCTATCCGCTGACGCGCTATGCGCGCACGCTCGAAAGGAAATGGAATGCCGCTCGTTGAAACCCGCAATCTTCAGAAGCAGTTCGGCGCGAATCAGGTGCTGAAGGGCATCGACTTCGCCGTCGAGCGCGGACAAGTCGTGTCGATCATCGGGCGCAGCGGCTCGGGCAAGAGCACGTTGCTGCGCACGCTCAACGGTCTGGAGAGCATCGACGAAGGCTCGATCGAAATCGAGGGCGAGCATATCGATGCGCGTCATGCCGACCTGCGCGCGCTGCGGCTGAAAGTCGGCATGGTGTTCCAGCAATACAACCTCTTTCCGCATCTCACCGCGGGCGAAAACGTGATGCTCGCGCAGACCGTCGTCAGGAAGATCCACAGGGCGAAGGCGCGCGCGACGGCGCATACCGTGCTCGAACGCGTCGGTCTCGGCGACAAGTTCGATGCTTATCCCGATCAGCTTTCGGGCGGTCAGCAGCAACGCGTCGCGATCGCGCGCGCACTTGCGATGAAGCCGACCGTGCTGCTCTGCGATGAGATCACATCGGCGCTCGATCCCGAACTCGTCGGCGAAGTGCTAGCGGTCGTCGAAGACCTCGCGCGCGACGGCATGACGCTCATCATGGTCACGCACGAAATGCGCTTCGCGCGCAAGGTGAGCGACAAGGTCGTGTTCATGCATCAGGGGCGCGTGTGGGAATCGGGCGCGCCGGACGCCATCTTCGAGCGGCCGTCGACCGTGGAGTTGCAGCGCTTCATCCAGTAAGCCGAAAACCGACCGAAAGCCCCTTAAAAGCGCATGAGACGCGGCATTCCGGTGCTAGCATTGCAAAGCCCGAAACACTTTTCTCCATAGAAGAAGCCCATGAAACTCACGCCCAGAGAAAAGGACAAGCTGCTGATCTTCACAGCGGCCCTGCTCGCCGAGCGTCGCCGCGCGCGCGGCCTCAAGCTCAATCATCCGGAAGCGGTCGCGTTCATATCGGCGGCATTGATGGAAGCGGCGCGCGACGGCAAGACCGTCGCCGAAGTCATGCACTACGGCACCACGCTGCTCACGCGCGACGACGTGATGGAAGGCGTGCCCGAGATGATTCCCGACATCCAGATCGAAGCGACCTTCCCCGACGGCACCAAGCTCGTCACCGTTCATCATCCGATTCCCTGACACCATGATCCCCGGCGAATATTTCATCGACGATGGCGAGCACGAGCTCAATGCGGGCCGCGAGACGGTTACGGTCGTCGTCGCGAATCATGGCGACCGGCCGGTGCAGGTCGGCTCGCACTTCCACTTCTACGAAGTCAACGCGGCGCTCAAATTCGAGCGCGAGAAGGCGCGCGGCTTCCGATTGAACATCGCGGCGGGCACGGCAGTCCGCTTCGAACCCGGTCAGGAACGCACCGTCGAACTCGTCGCGCTGGCCGGCGATCGCCATGTGTACGGCTTCAACGCGCTCGTCATGGGCCCGCTCTAAAAAAGGACAGATATGACGCTACGCATCGGCCGCCGCGCTTATGCGGAAATGTTCGGCCCGACCACCGGCGACCGCGTGCGCCTCGCCGACACCGATCTCATCATCGAAGTGGAACGCGACTTCACGACCTACGGCGAAGAAGTGAAGTTCGGCGGCGGCAAGGTGATTCGCGACGGCATGGGCCAGTCGCAGCGCCCCGCCGCCGACGTCGTCGATACCGTCGTGACCAATGCGCTGATCCTCGATCACTGGGGCATCGTGAAGGCCGATATCGGCATCAAGGGTGGACGCTTCTTCGCCATCGGCAAGGCGGGCAATCCGGACATTCAGCCGAACGTGAACATCGCGATCGGCGCGGCAACGGAAGTGATCGCGGGCGAAGGCATGATCGTGACGGCGGGCGGCGTCGATACGCACATTCACTTCATCAGCCCGCAACAGATCGACGAAGCGCTCGCGAGCGGCGTCACGACGATGCTCGGCGGCGGCACCGGCCCCGCGACCGGCACCAACGCGACAACCTGCACGCCGGGCCCGTGGCACATGGAGCGCATGCTGCAGGCCGCCGACGGCTGGCCCGTCAATCTCGGCTTTCTCGGCAAAGGGAACGCGAGCCTGCCGGAGCCGCTGATCGAGCAGGTGAAAGCGGGCGCGATCGGCCTGAAGCTGCACGAGGATTGGGGCACGACGCCCGCCGCGATCGACAATTGCTTGAGCGTCGCCGACGACACCGACACGCAAGTCGCCATCCACACCGACACGCTGAACGAAGCGGGCTTCGTCGAAACGACCATCGCCGCGTTCAAGGGCCGCACGATCCACACGTATCACACAGAAGGCGCGGGCGGCGGCCATGCGCCGGACATCATCAAGGTCGCGGGCGAATCGAACGTGCTGCCCTCTTCCACGAATCCGACGCGCCCCTACACCGTCAACACGCTCGATGAGCATCTCGACATGCTGATGGTGTGCCATCACCTCGATCCGTCGATCGCGGAAGACATCGCGTTCGCGGAATCGCGGATTCGTCGCGAGACCATCGCGGCCGAAGACATCCTTCACGATCTCGGCGCGCTGTCGATGCTTTCTTCGGATTCCCAAGCAATGGGCCGCGTCGGTGAAGTCATCATTCGCACATGGCAGACCGCGCACAAGATGAAGGTGCAGCGCGGCGCGTTGCCCGAAGACAGCGCGCGTAACGATAATTTCCGCGCGAAGCGCTATGTCGCCAAGTACACGATCAATCCGGCAATCACGCACGGCATCGCGCATGAAGTCGGCTCGATCGAGCCGGGCAAGTGGGCCGATCTCGTGTTCTGGGAACCCGCGTTCTTCGGCGTGAAGCCCGCGATGATCGTCAAGGGCGGCATGATCGCGGTCGCGCAAATGGGCGACCCGAACGCGTCCATTCCGACGCCGCAGCCGGTGCATTATCGCGAGATGTTCGCGACGCGCGGCGGCGCGCTTGGCAAGACGTCGCTGACATTCGTATCGCAGATGGCGATGGAGGCGCGCATCGCGGATCGTTATGGCTTGCAAAAGCAGATCGTCGCGGTCAGGAACTGCCGCAATGTGACGAAGGCCGACATGATTCACAATGCATGGCAGCCGTCCATCAGCGTCGATCCGCAGACCTATCAGGTGATCGCCGACGGACAATTGCTCACATGCGATCCCGCCACCGTTCTGCCGATGGCGCAGCGTTACTTCTTGTTCTGATATGCGTACCATCGACAAACGTCTGACCGCGAAGCTTGCCGACGTCCTCAAGAAACGCGCGCCCACGCTGACTCTTCCCTTCGATGCGCGCTGCAAGAGCCGCCTCGCCGCCACGCTCGACAACGGCGAGGAAGTCGCCCTCGTCATGCCGCGCGGCACCGTGCTCGCGGATGGCGACATGCTCGTCGCCGACGACGGCGGCTTCGTGCGCGTCGTCGCGGCGGCGGAGGACGTGCTCATCGTGCGTGCGCCGAGCGTGCGTCTCTTGACGCGTGCGGCCTATCACCTCGGCAACCGGCATACGCCGGTCGAAGTCGGCGCGGAGTATCTGAAGCTCGAAGCCGATCCCGTGCTCGAAGACATGCTGAAGCGCTTAGGCGTGCTCGTCGCGCACGAATCGCAGCCGTTCCAGCCCGAAACGGGCGCGTACGGCGGCGGACACAAGCACGGCCACGACGAGACGTTCAGCGAAGACTACGCGCTCGCGCAGAAGGTATTCGACGAGCATCACGGGCACGATCACGATCATTCGTCGTGCGGCCACGATCATAGTCATGATCACGATCACGGTCACGGTCATCATCACCACGGCCATGCGCATCGCTGAGCTCACCGCGCTGTTGCATCTCGCGTCGCCGGCATTGCCGATCGGCGCGTTCAGCTATTCGCAAGGGCTCGAAGCGGCGATCGAGCACGGCCTGATCCACGACGGCGACAGCGCGCGCGACTGGATCGCGAGCGGCCTTTCCAGCGTGCTCGCGCGCGGCGAATTGCCGATGCTCGCGCATCAGATCGAACACTGGCGTTCGCACGACGAAGCCGCGCTGAGCGCCGCGAACGATGAATACATCGCGAGCCGCGAATCGGCGGAATTGAGACGGGAAACGGAGCAGATGGGCTGGTCGCTGGCGCAGTTGTGCGTGTCGCTCGAATGGGGCGACAAAGCACGCCGCGCGACGCTCGCCGCGATCAAGCCGATCGCGCAGCCGACCGCCTTCGCCTTCGCCGCGTTCGCGCACGATGCGGCACCCGACGCCGCGCTCGCGGCCTACGCATTCAGCTGGGTCGAGAATCAGGCGGCCGCCGCGCTCAAGGCCGTGCCGCTCGGCCAGCTCGCGGGACAGCGCATCATCGTCGCGTTGCGCGAGCCGATCGATGCCGCCGTGCGCCGCGCGCTCGATACAGCGCCTCAACACATCAACACCTTCGCGCCGCAGCTCGGCGTTTTGTCCGCGCGGCACGAATCGCAATATTCGCGGCTTTTCCGCTCCTGAACCGACACTCCATGAACGCTCCCGCTTACTCTTCCGCCGCTCGCCGAACCAAGAAACTGCCGCCGTTGCGTGTCGGTGTCGGCGGGCCGGTCGGCTCCGGCAAGACCACGCTGCTCGAAATGCTCTGCAAGGCGATGCGCGAGAAATACGATCTCGTCGCCATCACGAACGATATCTACACGAAGGAAGATCAGCGCCTGCTGACCGTCGCGGGCGCGCTGCCGGCCGAGCGCATCATGGGCGTCGAGACGGGCGGCTGCCCGCATACGGCAATCCGCGAAGATGCGTCGATCAATCTCGAAGCCGTCGATCGCATGGTGTCGAAGTTTCCGGATGCGGATATCGTGTTCATCGAATCGGGCGGCGATAACCTCGCGGCGACTTTCAGCCCCGAACTCTCCGATCTGACTATCTACGTGATCGATGTCGCGGGCGGCGAGAAGATTCCGCGCAAAGGCGGGCCTGGCATCACGAAGTCGGATCTGCTCGTCATCAACAAGACCGATCTAGCGCCTCACGTCGGCGCGAATCTCGACATCATGGCGAGCGACGCGAAGAAGATGCGCGGCGAGCGGCCCTTCGTGATGTGCAATCTGAAGGCGCTCGATGGGCTCGACGAAGTCATCCGCTTCATCGAGAAGAAGGGTTTGCTGCTGGCTTGACGCGGAAAATCGCGTGACGACAACGCGTTACGGCAGCGCGATCGAATTCGATATCGAGACCGCGTTCTCGCCGACCTGCACGAAGTCGCGCTTCATCGCGACTTGCCATTGCAGGAAGTTGCGGCTGTTCGATTCGCCGGGAAGCATCCAGTCGTGCAGCTCGATGATGATGACCGGAAACATGTTCAGCGCATCGCAATGGCGCGAGAACAGGTCGGCCTCCGCGCCTTCGATGTCGATCTTCAGGATGAACGGCGTCGTGCCGGACGGCATCACGTCTTCGAGCGTGAGCGCATCGACGGCATAGCCTTTCTCGGTGGGCTGCTCCGCGGTGCGAAACGCCCACTCGCCGCCGCCCGGATCGTTCAGATAAAGCGTGCCGCGCTTGGCCGCGATCGCGGCGTTGAGCGGTTTGATCGACGGAAACGCCTGTGCATTCTTGTTGAGCAGCGCGAAATTCGATATGTCCGGCTCGATGGCGACGATCTTCGCTTTCGGATAAGTGAGCGCGTGCCACACTGCGGCGGCGCCGATATTGGCGCCCGCATCGACGATCAGCGGATTTTCGCAAGCCTCATAGAACGCGGCGATTTCCTTCGCGCGCATGAGATGATCCGTCGCGTATTCGCGAAGAAAGAAGATCTGCCGACAAACCGAGCGATCCGCCGGACAAGGCCGGTATTCGAAGCGCCGATTGCCGGGAAGAATCAGGCCATGCGCGCCGTAACGGACGGTTCCCCATGCGTCGGTCGGTCCTGGGGATGGCCGCAGCAGGCGCAACAGTCTTGGCGGCAACATGTCCTTGACGACGGACTTGATGAGATCTTGCATGCGCGTCCTCGAAGAAAATTGGAAGCACGTTCGCAGGCACCCGGCCGCTTGTTATTCGTTCGAAAGGATCGGCTCGAGGAAGTTCATTATCCTCCGAACTTACTTCGCAAGTTTCATCTGAGGAAAAGCGCAGTTGGCGGCAGAAAACAGCGAGATCGCGTCGGATCACTTCGCCGCTTCGCTGTCCTCTTCAAGCAGCGCGCTCAGCACGCTCACGGTACGCTCCGTCGCGCCGCGATGCCGCGCCGCGAACGCCGAAGCCGCCGCGCTCATCGCGAGACGCCGCGCCTTGTCGCCGAAAATCTCGCGCAGACCGCGCGCGAGCTCCTGCGGATCCTGCACGCGCAACGCCGCGCCCGCCGCGATCGCATCGTTGGTCGCCTGCGTGAAGTTGAACGTGTGCGGGCCGATCAGCACCGGCACACCTGCCGCGCACGCTTCGATCAGATTCTGCCCGCCGAGCGGCAACAGACTTCCACCGATGAACGCCAGATCCGCGGCCGCATAATACGCGCCGAGCTCGCCCATCGAATCGCCGAGCAAGACCTGCACGCTCGCCGGCAACGGCTCGGGCACGTCCGCGCCCGAGCCCGCCGCGACGGGCTTCGGCGCCCACACCGACCGGCGCGCGCTCGTCAGCCCGAGACTCGCGATCAGCGCGGACACTTCGTCGAAACGCTGCGGATGACGCGGCACGAGAATCAGCAACGCATCGGGCACGTTGAGGGCCGAGAATGCGCGCAGCACGAGCGTTTCCTCGCCCTCGCGCGTGCTCGCCGCGACCCACACGGGCCGCTCGCCGATCGCCGCGCGCCACGCGTGACCGCGCGCGACCAGTTCGGGCGGCGCGGTCATGTCGAACTTCAGATTGCCGAGCACGGCGACATTGCGCGCGCCGAGCGCGGTGAGCCGCTCGGCATCGGACGGCGTCTGCGCGAGCACACGCGAAAAGCCGCCGAACACCTCGCGCACCGCGCGCCCGAACTTCGCCGCGCGCCGGTACGAACGTTCCGACATGCGCGCGTTCGTCAAGACGAGCGGCACGTCGGCGCGTTTGCATTCGTCGATGAGCGTCGGCCAGACTTCCGTTTCCATCACGATGCCGAGCGACGGCCGCCACGCGCGCAGAAAGCGCCGCACGAGAATGGGCAGATCGTAGGGAAGATAGCTGCGCAACACGCGGTCGCCGAAAAGCTCGACGCCGGTCGCGCGGCCGCTCGGCGTCATGTGCGTGAGCAGCACGCGCGCTTCGGGATGCGCTTTCATCAGCGCGTCGATGAGCGGCTGCGCCGCGCGCGTCTCGCCCACGGACACCGCGTGCACCCAGATGAGCGGCGCGAGATCGTCGGCGCGGCGCGGCGCGATGTGGCCGAAACGCTCGCCGATATGCTCGCGATAACCGCGCTCCTTTCGCGAACGGATGTAGAGCCGCAGCACCGCGAGCGGCGCGACGATCCACCAGAGCGCGCGATAGACGAGCCGGAGCACGGAAGCCGATGCGCCCGGCGTAGCGGCGGACGAGGCGGCGCCGCTCAAACGAGCGCCCGGCCCTTCAGGCGTTCGAGAATGCCGAGCGGCGCGTGATCGGGGCGCGCCATCGCCTTGACGGGCAGGAAGAAGGTCTGCTCCATCATGAACTGGCCGGACATCACCGCATGCGAGGTGTGATCGGAGAAGCAGACCCACACCGAGCCGGGCGGAAACGGCATCGTCTCCTGCGGCGAATTTTTCTGATAGTCGAGATCGGCTTTCATCGCATCATGCAGATGCAGCATGAGATGGTCGTACTCGCTGCGCGGCGACTTCGTGATGTGCAGCAGATTCATCAGCCACGCCGAGCCGGGCGCCTGCGCCTTGATGCCGGGCAGGAAACGCTTCGCCATGTCCTCGAACGGCTCGCCGACGCGCCACACGCGCGGCGCGCCTTTCGGATTGATGTTCGTGAACACGCGCAAGATGCGCTCGCCGTGCGTTGGCCGCGACGGGAAGGCATCGACGTGAAGACGGGCATCGTCCTTTCGCCAGGATGTTTCGCGCGTCTCGACCTGACGCAGCCTGAGGCTCGTGGGCGCGACGCGCAGCTTGCCGTCGTATTCGGGAAAGAGCCCGTCGACGAGCGAACGCGCATGATCCTGATAGCGCTTGATGAGCGAGCGCACCGCCGACTGCATCACGCTGTCGCCGAGCACGCCGTTCAACGCGCCGCCGTTGGGCGCGAGGCTGATGTTCTTGCGCTTCGGATCCGCGATGCCCGGATCGAGCAGCGAAAGCTCGCCGCCTTCGATCGGAAAGCGCAGGTTGGGGAAATACAGCACTTTGCCGTTTTCGACGCCGGCGAGCAGCGTCTCGCGCGGCACGGACAGGTTCTTGCCTTGCCAATCGCCCGAGGCGACTTCGATGATTTGAGATTCCGTCATGTGTCTACGACCTTGAGTTGCCCGCACACAGCGCAGCGCGGTGAAAACTACAGCAGGCCGAAGCCCGCGAGCGCGGTCTTCACTTCGGAAAGCGTCGGATGCCGGCTCGCGTCGCCGAGATTGACGACGTTCGGCGACCAATAGCCGCCGGTGCGCCATGCGGTCGAGAAATTGTACAACTCGACGGTCGGGCGCTTCAGCGCCGCGGCAATATGCACCAAACCGGTATCGACGCCGACGGTCGCCGCGGCACCGTCGATCAGCCCGACGACCGCGGGCAGCGACATCTTCGGCGGCACGATCGCGGCCGCGCCGAATTCCTTCGCGAGCTTTTCGCTCGTTGCGCGTTCGGCCTCGCTGCCCCACGGCAGCACGATCGACGCGCCGCGCGTCACGAGCGCTTGGCCCAGTTCGATCCACGCGGCTTCGGGCCATTGCTTGTCGGCGCGCGAGGTGGCGTGCACGAACACGACGTAAGGCACGGGAAGATTCAGCCCGAGCGCGGAGACGGCGAGCGTCGCGCGTCGCGTGTCGAGGCCGAAGTCGATGTCGTCGGTCGTTTGCGGCTTCGGCAGGTCGAGCGCCGCCGCCACGAGTTGCCGCGTGCGCTCGACGACGTGCGTGCGCGGTTCGATCGGCACGCGCCGGTCGTAGAAGAAGCGCACCGGCCATTCGTAGCCCGCGCCGTCGGTGCGATTGCCGAGGCCGACGAGCGGCCCGCGCGCCCAGCTCGCGACCCACGCGGTCTTGATGAGACCCTGGCAGTCGATGACGAGATCGTATTTTTCGGCGGCGAGCTCGCGCTTGAACTTGCCGATCTCGCGCCAGTTCGCCGGCGACGTGAACGCCTTGCGCCAGCGCCTGAGCGAAAACGGAATCGCGCGGCGCACGCCGTGTACGAGTTCGACGAGACTCGCGAAGCTTTCCTCGACGAGCCAGTCGATTTGCGCATCGGGATAGCGGCGGCGGATGTCGGCGATGGCCGGCATGTTGTGGACGACGTCGCCAAGCGACGACACGCGGACGATCAGGATCTTTTGCACGCTGAGATGGAGAAGCGCGGACGGCGCGGCGCGGTGAGCAGGAAAACGGGGATTTTAGCGCGGCGCGTTCATCGGATAAGCAAAAAAAGCGGCGCAATCGATTCGATTGCGCCGCTTTTCACCGGGCATCGAGTGACGCCCGCAATACTTAAAACGGCAACTGCGCGTCCGGCTTCTCCGCCAGAATCACCCGACGAAAATCTTCCTGAATGCGCTTCAGCGCCGCGTCGTTGTCCGCTTCGAAACGCATCACGACGACCGGCGTCGTATTCGACGAACGCGCCAGTCCGAACCCATCCGGGTACTCGACACGCAGACCGTCGATCGTCAGCACGTCGTCCGCGCCAGTGAACTTCGCCGATTTCTGCAGACGCGCGATCAGCTCGAAATTCTCGCCCTCCTGCAACTTCAATTGCAGTTCAGGCGTGGAAAGCGAATTCGGCAGATCGTTGAGCAGCTTGCTCGGATCGGCCACGCGCGACAGGATTTCGAGCATACGCGCGCCGGTGTACAAACCGTCGTCGAAGCCGTACCAGCGATCCTTGAAGAACACGTGGCCGCTCATTTCGCCCGCGAGCGGCGCGCCCGTTTCACGCAGCTTCGCCTTCACAAGCGAATGGCCGGTCTTCCACATGACCGGCTCGCCGCCCTGCTCGCGCACCCACTTCGCGAGATTGCGCGTGCACTTCACGTCGTAAATGATCTGGCCGCCCTTGTTGCGCGACAGCACTTCCTGCGCGAACAGCATCAACTGGCGATCCGGATAGATGACCTGCCCGTCCTTCGTGACGACGCCGAGACGGTCGCCATCGCCATCGAACGCAAAGCCGACTTCCGCGTCCGTTTCCTTGAGCGCCTTGATGACGTCCTGCAGATTCTCCGGATGCGCCGGATCCGGATGATGATTCGGGAAGTTGCCGTCGATCTCCGTGAAGAGTTCGACCAGCTCGCAGCCGAGCGCCTTGAAAAGACGCGGCGCGAGACCGCCCGCGACGCCGTTGCCCGTATCGACGACGATCTTCATCGCGCGCACCGGCTTCACGTCCGACACGATGCGGTCGAGATACATCTGCGACACGTCGAATTCGGTGTACGTGCCTTCGCCCGTCGTGAAGTCGTTATCGACGATGCGCTTGTACAAGCCTTGGATCTGATCGCCGTAGATGGCCGCGCCGCGCAGCACCATCTTGAAGCCGTTGTAGTCCGGCGGATTGTGGCTGCCCGTCACGACGATGCACGAATCGACGCGACGCTCGCCCGAAGGCAACGGCAGCGGCACGCTCGCCGCGAAGTAGCCGACCGGAGTCGGCACCATGCCGATATCGACGACATCGACGCCCGCCGCGCGCAGGCCATCCGAGAGTGCGCCGACGAGTTCGGGACCGGAGAGACGACCGTCGCGCGCGACCACGACCGAATCGCCGCCCTGCTTTTTGATCTCGCTGCCGAACGACTGGCCTATGCTCCTAGCGACGTCCTTGTCGACCGTCTTGCCGACGATCCCGCGAATGTCGTAGGCCTTGAAAATGGATTGGGAAACTTGGCTCATGAGATGGCTACCTCCTCTCTATTAATTGATGGTTTCTCGGCGATGCAGCCATGAGGGCATGCAGGTCGTGACGGTTGGCGCGCCGCTGCAATGCACAGCGCGCGCGAACGACTGCCAGATGACGTATCGAATTCTGCCTATGCGTCTGGTAAACCAATACGAAAGAAACAATTCGAAGCAAATGGATGCAAAACCGGCGCAGCGGGCGGCCCACGGATCGCACTTATAATCGCTGTCTTTCGGCGCTCTGGTGGTTGCGCTCGCTCTGACGAAGCCGGTTGGAGCCTGCGCGTTCATTCTAATCCAATGCTCAAACGCTCTTTCGCCTCGATGCCTTCGAATGAGGCGCGTCTGCGTGCAAACACACAAAACTTGACCGATCGCTCGTTTGCGCGAGGCGGTCAGGCTTGGGTAGCACGCGCCGTGCCCGATTACGCCGAGCGCTTCACCGCATGAAGGCGCTCACGCGCTCCGGCAATCCGGACGTCGCCCGCGCGCTCGCCAACATCGTCTGGCTCGGGCTGGAGCGGCTCACGCAGATCGCGGTCGCCATCGTCATCTCCGGTTTGCTCGCGCGCTACCTCGGCCCGGACGACTTCGGCAAATGGCAATACGCGAACACGCTGCTGCTCGTCATCGCGCCGATCACGTGGGTGTGCGGCGCGGAGATTCTCGTGCCGACGATCGTCAACCGCAAGCCCGCCGATACCGGCGCCGTACTCGGCAGCGCGTTCGTGCTGCGCATGGGCGTGTCGGTCGTCGCACTCTGCGTAACGTGGATCTGGATCGCCGCCGGCGGCACGGACCCGATGGTCGGGCTGATGCTCGCCGGACTCGCCGTCACGATGCTCTTTCGCGAGCCGTTCATCGGCGTCGTCAATTCGTGGCTGCAAAGCCTCACCTACAGCAAGCCGCAGCTCATCGCGAGCATGGCGGCGGCCATCGTCAAGGCGGCGCTCGTCTTCGCGCTCGTGCGCATCGCGGCCGCGCCGTCGAGCTTCGGCTGGCTCTGGGCGCTCGAAGCCGCGGCGATCAGCGCCGCGCTCGTCGCGTACTACGTGCGCCGTCACGGCGGCACGCTCGGCTGGCGTTTCGACCGCGCACTGTTCAGACATTTCGCGAGCGCGGGCACGGTGTTCTGGCTCGGCCTCATCTGCATGTATCTGTTCCTGAAGCTCGACCGGCTGATGCTCGCGCATCGCGTGTCGTTCGCGGAACTCGGGCTTTACTCCGCCGCGCAGCAGTTGAACGAGAACTGGATCGCGCTCGCGCTGATGCTCTCGCAGACCATCGCGCCGGCGTTCGTGTATCGCGTGCAGGAAACCGCGCGCCTGAAGCGCAATCTCGTGCGCCTCTTCGCGATGACCGCCGCGCTGATGATCGCAGGCGCGGCCGTCCTCGATGCGCTCGCGGGCTTCATCATCGCGCGCGTGTTCGGACCGAACTACGCGGGCGCGGCGGACATCTTCCGCTGGGCCGTGTGGCTTTCGGTGCCCGCGGGCATCGAAGCGATCGGCAATCTCGTCGTGCTGAAATATCAGGCGAAGTATGTGCTGCTGTCGAAATGGCTTTTCGCGCTCGCGGTCGCGTTCGCGGTGAACTGGTTCGCGATACCGCGCATGGAAGGCTACGGCGCGCTGATCGGACTCGCGGCGGGTTATGTCGCGGCGGCGTCGGTGAATTTCTACTACATCCGTTTTCGGCTGCGCGCATGAACGAACTCCACGATGTCGCCGTGCTGATGCCCGCGTTCAACGGCCAGGCCGATGTCGAACGCACGCTCGCGTCGTTTGGCGAAACGTCGATGGTGAACGTGCTCATCGTCGACGATGGCAGCACGCCGCCTATCGTCGCGCCCGTCATCGACGGCATGAACATCGACATTCTGCGCATGCCGAAAAACGGCGGCATCGAGCGCGCGCTCGAAGCGGGCATCGCGGCGCTGTACGCGCGAGGCGTCCGTTACGCGGCGCGCATCGACGCAGGCGATCTCGCGACGCCCGCTCGCCTCGCGAAGCAACGCGCGTATATGGAGGCGCATCCGCGCGTCGCGGTGCTCGGCATGTGGACGCACGTCGTATCGACCGATGGCGCGCCGCTCTTCGATCTCACGCCGCCCGCCGATCCCGCCGCGATCCGCCGCATGATGCTCGCGCGCACATGCTTCACGCATCCGTCGCTGATGCTGCGCATCGACGCCGTGATCGAAGCGGGCAACTATCGCGCGCAGTATCGCGCCGCCGAGGATCTCGATCTGATCCTGCGTCTGCTACAACGGCACGACGGCGCGAATCTGCCGGAGTTCGGTCTCTTCTACGAACTGAACGAAAGCGGCATCAGCGCGACCAAACGGCGTGCGCAAATCATGTCGACACTGCGTCTGCAACTGCGCCATTTGCGCGTGACCAATCCGCTCGACTGGGCGGGCGTCGCGAAGAGCATCGCGCATCTCGTTTTGCCGTATCGCGCGTTGCGTGGATTGAAGGCGCGCTTGCTGAAGCGCGCATCCGCCGCGTGAACCTATTCCTGACTTCCGGATGACCAAAGAAAAGTCGAAGCTTCGTATCGCCCTCGTGTGCAACACGGCGTGGGCGATCTATACCTACCGGCAAGGCGTGCTGCGCATGCTGACCGCGCGCGGCGCGCAAGTCACAATCATCGCGCCGCGCGACCGCACCTTCGAGCCGCTCACCGAAATGGGCTGCCGCTGCGTCGAGTTGCCGGTCGCATCGAAAAGCACCGATCCGCGCGATGACCTCAGGACGCTCGCCGCGCTCTTTCGCGAATATCGTGCGACGCGTCCGCATATCGTGTTTCACTATACGATCAAGCCGAACATCTACGGCTCGCTTGCCGCGATGCTCGCGCGCGTGCCGTCGATCGCGGTGACGACGGGTCTCGGCTACGTCTTCATCCAGAAGAGCCGCACGGCGCAGGTCGCGAAGCGGCTGTACCGTTTCGCGTTCCGCTTTCCGCGCGAAGTGTGGTTCCTCAATCGCGACGATCACGAAGCCTTCCTGCACGAGAATCTGCTCGCGCATCCGGATCGCGCGCGGCGTCTGCATGGCGAAGGCGTCGATCTCGACGAATTCGCGTTCGAGCCGCTGCCCGCGCGCGAGGATTTCGTGTTCATCCTGATCGGCCGTCTGTTGTGGGATAAAGGCGTGGCGGAATATGTCGAAGCCGCACGCAGGATTCGCGCGAAGTTTCCGCACGCGCGTTTTCAGTTGCTCGGGCCGGTCGGCGTCGACAATCCGAGCGCGATCAGCCGCACCGACGTAGAAAAGTGGGAAGCGGAGCATATCGTCGAATATCTCGGCGAAGCGAACGACGTGCGGCCGCTCGTCGCCGCGGCGGATTGCGTCGTGCTGCCTTCGTATCGCGAAGGCGTGCCGCGCACGCTGATGGAAGCATCGGCGATGGGCCGCCCGATCGTCGCCACCGACGTTCCCGGCTGCCGCGAAGTGGTCGAGGACGGCGTGAACGGCCTGCTCTGCGAGGTCAAAAGCGCCGACAGCCTGACCGAAGCGCTCGAGCGCATGCTGACGCTCTCCGCCGACGAGCGCGCCGCCATGGCGCGGCGCGGCCGCGAAAAGGTCGCGAGCGAATTCGACGAAAAAAATGTCGTCGAACGCTACAAGGGCACAATACATGCCATTACCGGCATTTCACTTTGATTTCATGCAATCGGGAGAGCACAAGATGAATGGCAATCAGCCGACGAAGGGCACGATTCTCGTCACCGGCGGCGCGGGCTTCATCGGTTCGCATACGTGCGTCGAACTACTCGACGCGGACTATGGCGTCGTGGTCATCGACAATCTCGTCAACAGTCGCGCGGAGTCGTTGAAGCGCGTCGAGCGCATCACGGGCAAGAGCGTCACGTTTTATGAAGCCGATGCCCGCGACGAAGCCGCGCTCAACCGCATCTTCGACGCGCACGCGATCACCGGCGCGATCCACTTCGCGGCGTTGAAGGCCGTGGGCGAATCGGTCGCGAAGCCCATCGAGTACTACGAGAACAACATCGGCAGCCTGCTCGCGGTGCTCAAGGTCATGAAAGCGCGCGGCGTGCGCAACTTCGTGTTCAGCTCGTCCGCGACGGTATATGGCGTGCCGAAGAGCGTGCCGATCGACGAATCGTTTCCGCTTTCCGCGACGAACCCCTACGGCCAGAGCAAGCTCATCGCCGAGCAGGTCCTGCGCGATCTCGAAGTGTCCGATCCGTCGTGGCGCATCGCGACGCTGCGCTATTTCAATCCGGTCGGCGCGCACGAGAGCGGTTTGATCGGCGAAGATCCGGCGGGCATTCCGAACAACCTGATGCCGTATGTGGCGCAAGTGGCCGTCGGCAAGCTCGCGCAACTGCGCGTGTTCGGCAGCGATTACGATACGCACGACGGCACCGGCGTGCGCGATTACATTCACGTCGTGGATCTGGCGCGCGGGCATATCGCGGCCATCGATGCGCTCAAGAAGCTCGACCGCAGCTTCGTCGTGAATCTCGGCACCGGGCAAGGCTATAGCGTGCTCGATGTCGTGAAGGCGTTCGAGGCGGCGTCGGGCAAGCCGGTTCCGTATGAGCTCGTGCCGCGCCGTCCGGGCGATATCGCCGCCTGCTACGCCGATCCGGCCGCCGCGGCGGAACTGATCGGCTGGCGCGCGGAGCATGGCATCGAACGCATGTGCGCGGATCACTGGCGCTGGCAGTCGCAGAATCCGCAAGGGTTCGCTTAAAAGCGTCGAGGCGCTGCGCTTTGCGCGCGGCGCCGCTTTTTTCCATCGGTTCTATTTCATGCTCAGTTTCGCGCTTGCTTTTCTGGTCTCGCTCTTCGTGACCTTGTTGATCGTGCGCTTCGCACACCTGCAGGAAGGCGTGCTCGGCGACACCGATCTCGCCGGCGTGCAGAAGTTTCACGCGCGGCCCGTTCCGCGCATCGGCGGCGTGGGCATCATCTGCGGGCTCACGGCATCGGCCGTGCAGTTGCGATGGGGCTATCCGGCCGTATCGGGCGGCATTCTCGGCATCGTCGCGTGCGGCTTGCCGGCGTTTCTCTCCGGGCTGATCGAAGACCTGACCAAGCGCGTCTCGCCGCTCGCGCGCCTCGTCTGCACGATGGCCGCCGCGGGCCTCGCCTATGCGTTCCTGAACATCGCGGTCACGCGCATCAGCGTGCCGCCGCTCGATTTCCTGTTGTCCTACGCGGTCATTTCATGCGCGGTGACGGTGCTCGCCGTCGCGGCGCTCGCCAACGCGGTGAACATCATCGACGGCTTCAACGGCCTCGCATCGATGGTCAGCTTCATGATGTTCGCCTCGCTCGCCTATGTGGCGTTCCAGGTGCACGATCCGATCGTGCTTTCCGGCTCGCTCATCATGATGGGCGCGGTGATGGGCTTCTTCATCTGGAACTTCCCCGCCGGGCTGATCTTTCTCGGCGACGGCGGTGCGTACTTCGTCGGCTTCATGCTGGGCGAACTCTCGATCATGCTCGTGATGCGCAACCGCGATGTCTCCGCGTGGTATCCGGTGCTGCTCTTCATGTATCCGATCTTCGAGACGTGCTTCTCGATCTATCGCAAGAAGTTCATTCGCGGCATTTCGCCGGGCATTCCGGACGGCGTGCATCTGCATATGCTCGTCTACAAGCGTCTGATGCGCTGGGCCGTCGGCGTGAAGAACGCGCATGAGCTGACGCGGCGCAATTCGCTGACGTCGCCGTATCTGTGGCTGCTGTGTCTCGTCGCCGTGATTCCCGCGACGCTCTTCTGGCGGCATACGGTGCATCTGTTCTGCTTCGTCGTCGTGTTCGCGGCAACCTACGTGTGGCTCTACATGAGCATCGTGCGCTTCAAATCACCGCGCTGGCTCGTGTTTCGCCGGCCGCACACGGTGAAGAAATGAAGCGACGCCGCCTGAGTTCCAGGCGGCGTTTTTCATTCGAAGCCTTATTTCAGGTGCTTTGCGAAGAAATCCGCGGTGCGGCCGTTGGCGAGTTGCGCGGCCGCCGCGTCGTAATGCGCGCCCTGATTGCGCGCGAACGCGTGATGACAGCCGGGATACGTGTACACCTCGACATTCGGCTGCCCCTTCACCGCCGCCAGCACGCGGTTGCGCGCATCGGCGGGAATGAACTCGTCCTCTTCCGCGAGATGCAGCATGAGCGGCACCTTGATCTTCGGCAGTTCGGCGAGGTATTGATCCGTGCCGCCGCCGTAGTACGAAACCGATGCGTCGACATCCGTGCGCGCCGCCGTCAGGAACGAGAGCAAGCCGCCGAGACAAAAGCCGACGGAGCCGATCTTGCCCTGCACTTGTGAGAGTCCGCGCGCGAAACCGATCGTCGCCGCGATGTCCTCGACGCCCGTGTTCACGTCGAATGCGTTGTAGTACTTGAGCGCCTGCTGCCATTCGGCTTCGGTGCGATCGGTGAGCTCGACGTTCGGCTCCAGCCGCCAGAAGAGATCGGGGCATAGCGCGACGTATCCCTGGCGCGCGTATTCGTCACAGGTTTCGCGCATGTCGGCGTTGATGCCGAAAATTTCCTGAATCACGATCACGGCCGGCGCGGTCGTTTGCGCGGGATATGCGACGTAAGCGTCGAAATTGCCATCGGGGATGGAGATGCTGAGCGTCTCGGACATGGGAAGTCTCCTGGATGATGAAGCGAGCCCATCATATCCAAACTTTCCCGCGCCGCGCTCGAAGCGGACCACTCATCTCGGCGATGATCGCGAGTCCCCGGATGAATCGAGCGTATCGATCGATCGGGGCCTTGCATGCGTGTCGCGCCGAACCGCCCATGCCATTTCCCTTCTGCGAGGGTCGATTGTTATCGAGTGGCTCGCGCGGCCGGAACCGCGCGTCCTCGTGGGCCTGCTTCCCCGGTATCGCGGGGCACCTCGTTCCGGCGTGTAGCACGCACATCGCGCATATTGAGTGGTCTCAAGCCGGATCGGACCGCTTCCGGCCATTGCATCTTCGGTCCATCGAACGGCGGCGATCCGCCAGAATGCCGTGCTTTGCGGACATCGATTCGAAGCGTCCGATGAAGCGTGGTCCGGCGCACACGCGCATCCGTCGTTTCGCGCCGAAGACTAGTCGCAAGACGCCGCCGCAACCGCGCACGACAAGAGCCGCTGCTATATTCGACGCAAAAAATAGGGGTGCCGGGGCCGTCATGCGCAACAAGTTCGCCGTCGTCTGGATCTGGCTTTGCCTGCTTCCGCTCGCGTTCGACTTACGAAGCGTCGAGACGGCCAGCAAGGCCATCGATGTTCTGCTCACCGTGACATCGATGGGCGCCGCCTGCGCGATGCTGCTCATCGCGCCGCGCTTCGCGCGCCGCTCGCGCATGCGCGGGTTCGTCAGCGCGCTCTTTCTGCTCACGATCTTCGGCAGCGTCGCAACCCAATGGCTGCAAGGCAACGACGCCGGCAACTACGCGCGCGTCGTGCTGCCGTTCCTCTTGATGCTGCTCGGCTATTTCGTAGGCTGCCGTCCGTGGGATGCGCAGCGTCTTGCGCAGATCGAACGCGCGATGGTCTGGTCGATGATCGCATCGCTCGGGTTCGGCGGCGGTTTCGGCATGGCGATGCCCGGCGGCATCGACACCTTGAGCATTCGCGTCGTCCCGGTCACGTTCCTTTGCCTGCAAGGGCTGTTGCTGCACGAAATCGTCTTCGCGCAGCGCATCGGGAAGCTGGCCGGGCTGTTTTTTCTCGCGACGATCGTCATCGAGATTCTGTTCGGCACGCCGGGCCTCCTGGTCGGCACCGTGCTGCTGATCGCTTATGCGACGTGGCTCGCCGCGCCTTCGCTGCGCGCGTTCTTCGCCGCCGGTCTGCGCGCGGCCACGATCCTGACGCTGCTGATCGCGATGGCCACCGCGACGGCCACGTTCTTTCCGACGATCGGAGCCCCGTGGATGAAGCGTCTCTCGCTCGTGCAGGATGCGCCGCCCGCACGCGATCCGGTGCTGATCGCGCGTCTCGCGGAAATGAAGGATCAGGTCGATCAGACTACGTCGTCGGCGATGTCGACGATCGTCGGCATGGGCTACGGACACGACTATCGCTACGCGCCGTCGTATCTGCCGGATCTTGCCGGCGACATCAGCGAGCAGGACTTCTACGCCTTCAAAAAATGGGCGGCCGGCCGCGACTTCTGGGTCTATCAGTTCTTCGCAGGCGGCGTGCTGTTCGGGCTCGCGCTGCCGATCGCCATTCTGTGGGCGCTCTGGCGCGGTTCGCGGGCGTATCGCGCATGGCGGCACAGCACGCCCGATGCGCCCTGGCTGCCGGTGCTCGGCCGTGCGCTCTTCGTGCTCGCTGCGCTGCCCGCGACGTCGATCGGCGGTAATCCGCTCGGCGAGCGTTTTCCGGGGCTGATGTTCGGTGTCGCGCTGGGTCTCGTCGTCGCGTCGTATGCGCGCATCGCGCATGGCATCCACGCGCGCGCCGCCGAAGCGGCCGGTCGCACGCCGCAGCAAAGCGCGCCTTTTTACGGCGCGCCGCCCGACATGCATCCGCAAGACGGGCCGCTCACGGAGATACGTCCGGCGAATCCGCCGCGCGCGTCAGGTTCGCTGCCCGCGCAGTAAGATCCGTCCGCTCACTGCGCGCGCAGATGTGCCCGCAGATAAGGCGCGAAGCCGTTTTGAACGGAGATGATCTTCGTCGCGCAGTCGTCGAAATCCGAGCCTCGCGCGCGCTCGTCCTCGAACATGCCCTTGCATTGCGCGAAGAGCGAAATCGTCGCGCCGTCGCCGTTCGGGACGCGCGTCGCCGAGAACACCGGCTTGCCGGTGTCCGAAGGCACGTCGGTTTCGATCGCGGCATTGTCGGCGCGTGTCAGGCGTTCCTTCGAATTCTGCTCGACGTAAGTCTTCGTGAGCTTCCAGGCCGCATCGCACTGCGCCGCGTCGCGGCATGCGACGGTCGCGTTGCGTTGCGCCGTATCGAGCGATTGCTGCGAGAGCAGGAACGTGCGTTCCTTCGTCTGCTCCTTCTCGACGGACGAGCACGCGGTGAGGACGGTGGAAGCGACTGCGAGAGCGATGAGCTTTTTCACGGACGGAAAGCCAAAGAATCAGGTCGGACGGCGATTATAACGACGCCCGCTTTCGGCAACCATTTGCGTGCGGTATCGCGCGATCAGGAGGAGACACATGAAACACGCGCTTTTGTGGCTGGCCATCGCGGCCTTCGCGCCGTCGTTCGCGTATGCGGGCGATTCGGCCGATACCCCGTCGATGGACGCGCTGCTCGCGCAACAGAACGGCTATGTGGGCAATCCGGCGGGCGGCGCGCGGCTGCGTCCGGGCACGCGCAAGGCCGACGCAAAAGCGATGATGATGCCGCGAAGCGCGGCGGCGACGCTTTATCCGGCGCCTTCGGGTCTGAAGGCGCCGGCGTCGAATGCCGCGCGTGCGCGCGACATCTACAAGTCGCCGTATTGAACTGAGAAGACTTACTCCGCGATGCTCTCGTAGCTGTAATAGCCCGCGTAGGTGCTGCCCATCAGCACCTTCGATTGCGGCACATCGGTGAGGAGCACGCCCTTCATGTGCACGCCACCGTGATAGAGGCGCTTCATCGTTTCGCCGATTTCCTGCACCTGATTCTTGCCGTGCCGCACGACGAGCAGGCTCGTGCCCGCGTGCCGGCCGATCACGGTCGCGTCGGTGACGGCGAGCACGGGCGGCGTATCGATGACGACGAGATCGTAGAGCTGCTTCAGTTCGCCGAGGATTTCGCCGAGCCGATCGCTCGCGAGCAGTTCCGCCGGATGCGATGGCAGCGAGCCCTTCGGAATCAGATCGACGCCGGGCAACACGTCGTGAACGATGACGTCCATCGCGTTGGCGCCCATCAGCACGTCGGATAGACCCGGCGTGTGACGCACGCCGAAGTGCGAGTGGATGTCGCCGCGGCGCATGTCGCCGTCGATCAGCAACACCCGCTTTCTCGTCGATGCGACGAGCGTCGCGAGATTCGCCGACAGAAACGACTTGCCCGCTTCGGGCCGCGATCCGGTCAGCATCACGACGTTGTTGCGCGCTTCGCCGAGCTGCAGTTGCAGCGACGTGCGCAAGCTGCGAATGCCTTCGACGGCCGCATCCTCCGGCGCCTGCGCCGCGAGCACGTGCATGCCTTCGCGGCGCATGCCGACCTGACGTTGCAGACGAAGCTGCTGCGTGCTGCGCGGCACGATGGCGAAGACGCGCGTGCCCAGTTGCCGTTCGATGTCCTCTGGACGCTCGACGCCGCCCCACAGCGACTTGCGCACGAACGCCGCGATGATGCCGAGCACGAGGCCGATGCCCGCCGAGATCAGGATCACGAGCGCGCGCTTCGGACGCACGGGATCGTCGGCGGGTTGCGCGAGATCGACGATCCGCACGTTGCCGACCTGCCCCGCCTTCGCGATGCGCAATTGCTGCGCGCTGTTCTGGAGGTTCGCGTAAAGCTCGCTGTTCGAGCGCACGTCGCGCGTATAGCGCAGCGCGGTCTGCTCGGTATCGGGCAGCGTCGACACGTTCTTGCCGAGGCGCGTCTGCGCGGCGGTGAGCGATGCAATCTGCGCATCGAGCGCCTGCACCGACGGATGATTCGCCGTGAAGCGCAGCGACAGTTCCGCGCGCTGTTGCTGAAGATCGGAGAGCTTCGTCTTGTTGTCGACGATCTGCTGCAGGAGCAAGCGGCTCTCTTCGGAGAGATCGACGGAACCTTGCTTGTTGCGAAACGCGCTCAGGCGCTGCTCGGCTTCATCGAGCTGCTTCTTCACGAGCGGCAGTTGCTGCTCCAGAAACGCGAGCGTGTGCTCCGCTTCGGCCGAACGCTTCTGCGTGTCCTGCTCCACATAACGATTCGCGATGTTGTTGACGATCGCCGCGATTTGCTTCGGATTACTACCTTCCAGAGATACGCCGATGATGCCCGATTGCAGTGCGGTCTCCGCCACGGTCAGGCGCTGCTGAAGACGGTCGATGGTCGTGATCGTCGAGAAGCGTTGCAGTTCGAACTGCACGCCGGGCTTGCCGTCGAGCTTGTCGACCTTGAGCGTCACCGGGCCTTGCGGCGTCGCGCCCGACACTTCCTTGCCGACCTGCCCCGTCAGCACGATCAGTCCGTTCGGATCCCGCAGTTCGTAAGCGCCGCGCTCGAGCGCGACGAGTGTGAACTTCCTGTCGTAGAGCTCCTTCGGCGTGTCGAAGAGCGGCACGTCGATGGCTTCGCCGCCCCACGCGAAGCGCGACAGATAACCCTGCGGAATCGGCCGGTTCAGCATCGCGAACACGTTGCCGACGAGCTTGCCCACGACCGGCAACACGCGCGGCGAGGCATCGATATCCAGATGCAGACGCCGCACCGTATCGTCGATGACGAGTCGCGAGCGCAGCAGTTCGATCTGCGCGGCAGTCGAAGTCTTCGTTTCGGTGAGTTGCGGAACGGCGGCTTGCAGCGCCCTGGCGCCGGCGTTCGCGTTGTTCGTGTTGGCCGGCTCGTCGACCTGGATCATCGCGTCGGCCTTGTAGGTCGGCGTCGCGAGATACGCGTAAGAGGTGCCGAGCGCAATCACGGCGAGCATGACGAGCGTCACGAGCTTCCAGTTGAGCATCGCCGCGGCCAGGTAATCGGACAGGCGCAGTTCGTCACCCGTCGATACGTCCACGTATCGCGTATCAAAGTTCATCGACATGATCTCGCTCGCTTATATTTTTTAAGTCGAACCATGATGCTCCGGCGCGCCCCGCGCGCGCCGGTCAGACACTTGATGCCAGATGCTTACTTCGTCAACACGGCCGCCGTCAAACCAGCGTTGATCGCCGGCAGCAGCAGGTTGAGCACGCGCGAGAAGCGCACGAGCCCGTTGTTGTCGACATAGACGACGTCATGCGGCTGCAGCTCGAAGTTGTTCGCGAGCAGCATCGACACCGGCGACAGCGCGTCGAGCTTGTAGACCTCCGGCTGGTCCGTCGCGCCGTTGCGGATCACGTACAGCTCGCGCGGGTTCGACGTTTCCGGGTTGAAGCTGCCCGCCTGCGAGATCGCGTCCGACAGCGTGAGCTTGCCGTTGCGCATCGGGATGACGGTGGCCGGCTTGGTCACTTCGCCCATCACGTAGACGCCGTTTTCGTCGCGCGAATCGACACGCAGCGCATCGCCCGGCTTGAGCATGATGTCCGACGGGCTGCGGCCCTTCGACGTCATGCCGGCCATGTTGATGTGATACGTGACGCCATCGCGGATCAGCGTGACGCGGCTCTGATCCGCCGTCGTCGCGAAACCGCCCGCGCGGCCGATCGCCTCGGTGAGCGTCATCGGAATGTCGTTGATCTGCTGCGCGCCCGGCGTGCGGACATCGCCGTCGATATACACCTGCGACGCGCGGAACGACGCGACGCGCACCGTCACCTGCGGCTTCACGAACACCTTCGACAGCTCGGCATACAGCTCGCGCTGAACCTGCGTCTCGGTCTTGCCCGCGACGTGCAGCGGCTTGTTCACGTACGGGAATTGCAGATTGCCGTCGGCATCGACGACGAAGCCGGGCGCGGCATCCGACGTGCGCGTCTGGTTCGCCGGCTGGCCGAGCGCCGCGACGAGTTCCGGGTGATCCCAGACCGTGATCTGCAGCACGTCGCCGACGCCCAGCTTGTAAGGCGCGGGCTTGCCGTAGAGCGAGGCGTTCGGATCGCCCGTCACGGACGGCTGCGCGGCGCGCATCTTCTTCACGAGCGCGGCGTCGATCGTCGTGATCGGAATGTTGGTGGTCGTGGCCGGATCGCCCTGATCGTTCGACGTTTCGACGAGCTGGGCGGGCTTTTCCATGTGCATGCCCGGCGAGAGCCCGCAACCCGTCAGGATCACGGCGACGGAAGCTGCCGCAGCCAGGCTCGTGAGGCGGAAGATACGCGACACGTTGGTGTTGGCGGCCATGGAGGTGGTGCCCGGTTGTTGTTGGTTGTGCATGATGGTCGTCCCCTGCATCAGTAAGCGTTGGTGTGGCGTAGTCCCTTGAAGATCGTTGCGGCGATGATTCTCATATCGAGTCCGAACGACCAGTTACCCAGATAGTACAAATCGTGAGCGACGCGTCCTTCCATCTTTTCGATCCGATCCGTTTCCCCACGAAAACCGTTGACCTGGGCCCAGCCGGTGATGCCTGGCTTGATCCGGTAACGATGGATGTACCCCGATACGACCTTCTGATACAGGTCGTCATGTTCGAGCGCGTGTGGACGCGGGCCCACGACCGACATGTCGCCGCGCAGAACGTTGAAGAACTGCGGCAGCTCATCGAGGCTGGTGCGGCGCAGGAACGCTCCGACACGGGTCACGCGCGGATCGTTGCGCGTGGCCTGGCGAAGCACTCCGGCCTGTTCCGTGTGCAGGCGCATCGAACGGAACTTGTAGATGGTGAAGACGCGGCCATCCGCGCCTTTGCGGTTCTGCCGGAACAACACCGGCCCGCGCGAAGTGAGCTTGATTGCGAGCGCGATGCAGATGAGCGCCGGCGAGACCGCGATGATCGCGCCGAGCGCGAACAGGCGGTCGAAGATTTCCTTTTGCAGCTGCGCCGACGCCGACAACGGCGTCGCGACGAGATTGATCGCGGGCTGGCCGAGCAGATCGGTGACGCCGCTTTCGAACAGCGCGAGGCTGCGCACGTCGGGGATGAAGCGCACGTTGATGAGATCGTCGCGGAATTCGTTCACGAAGCGCAGGATCGTGGGCTCCTCCGACAGCGGCAGCGCGAGCCACACTTCATGGACGTTCTGCGCGCGCACGAAGGCGACGAACGCGTCGAAATCGTCATACACGGGCAGGCGCGTGTTCAGACGCGACTTGCCCGCCGCCGCGTTGAACGCCGCGCACATGCGAAAACCGGTGTCCTGCGAACGCTCGATCTTGCGCAGCATCGAATCGCAATGTCTGCCGCAGCCGACGATCGCCACTTGCTGCAGGTTCAGGCCCGCGTTGCGCATGTGCGCGAGAATCGCGTGCGTGATGAGACGGCCGGCGATCATGAGGCCGCCGGACATCGCGGTCCAGTAGGCGAACCAGAGGCGCGACACGTAGTCGAGCCGATGCAGCGAGAACATCAGCGCGAGCGCGCAGCCCTGCACGACGAGCCAGCCGAGCGAGACCTGACACGCAAGCTGAAGCTTGCTGCGGCCGCGCCACGACTGGTAGACGCCGAAGCCAGGAAAGAGCGCAAGCGAGAACGCCGCCGCGAACGCGACGAACGCCACCGAATAGGTGTGTGCCTCGATGTACTCGAACCTGATTTGCGACGCCACTGCCGCACCGCCGACGATCATCAAGACGTCGAACAGGCGCGCGAGCAATCCCTGTAAATCGCGCATGTTTTTTTCCCCGGAACGCAATCAGCCCTTTACCGCCCTTCAGTCTCCTCCTCGCGTTAGCCCCGTCTTCTTCTTGTGAACGGTTGCAAGAAAGTCTTCTGCCTTCGAACGCTCAACTGCGCCCGTAGGTGTCGTCGAAACGCACGATGTCGTCTTCGCCGAGATAGCTCCCCGACTGCACTTCAATGATTTCGAGCGGCACCTTGCCCGGGTTCTCCAGACGATGCCGCACGCCGAGCGGAATGAACGTCGATTCGTTCTCGGAGAGCAGAAACTGCTCTTCGCCGCGCGTGACGAGCGCCGTGCCGCATACGACGATCCAGTGTTCCGCGCGATGGTGATGCATCTGCAGCGACAGCTTCGAGCCCGGCGACACCACGATGCGCTTGACCTGGAAGCGCTCCCCGTGCTCGATCGAATCGTAGAAACCCCACGGGCGGCGCACCTTGCGATGCGTATCCGCTTCGGGCGCGTGCTGCTCGCGGATGCGCGCAACCAGCCCCTTGATGTCCTGCACGCGCGAACGGTCCGCGACGAGCACGGCGTCGTCCGTCTCGACGACGATCACGTTGGTCGTGCCGACACACGCGACGAGCCGTCCGCCTTCGGAGCGCGCATAGCTCGATGTCGCGCCTTCGAACACGACGCGGCCGCTCGCGACGTTGCCCGATTCGTCCTTGTCCATCGCGTCCCACACGGCGTCCCACGAACCGAGATCCGACCAGCCCGCGACGAGCGGCACGACCACGCCGTCGCACGGCTTCGTCGGCGTGCCGATGTGCTCCATCACCGCATAGTCGATCGAGTCGGACGGCGCGCGCCCGAACTGCGCCGCCTGCGGGCGGAAGAACTTGCCGTCGGCCTCGCCCTCCTGCGCGGCGGCCGAGCACGCCGCGTGCATGTCGGCATTGAGCTTTTGCAGCGCCGCGAGCCACACGCTCGCGCGCACGACGAAGATGCCGCTGTTCCACCAGTACGTGCCCGCCGCGACGTATTGCGCCGCGAGTTCCGCCGCCGGCTTTTCGACGAAGCGGTCGATCTCGTGCGCGCCGTCATCGAGCGCCGCGCCCAGACGGATGTAGCCGAAGCCGGTGTCGGGGCGCGTCGGCGGAATGCCGAGCGTCGCGATCACGCCGCGCTCCGCATGTTCCGCCGCGATCGCGATCGCGCGATGCAGCGCCGGAATATCGGCGATGGAGTGATCCGCCGGCATCGCGACCATGATCGCGTCCTCGCCGTCCTTCACCGCGGCAAGTGCCGCGAGCGTGAGCGCGGGCGCGGTGTCGCGGCGCGCCGGCTCGACGATGATGCGTGCATCGACGCCGGCTTCGCGCGTCTGTTCTTCCGTCGTGAACCGATGCTCTTCGCCGCACACGATGATCGGCTCGCCATCGACCTTGAAGTTGCCGGCAAAGCCTTTGAGCCGCGACACCGTCGCCTGGAGCAGCGAGTCACGTCCGACGACGCCGATCAGCTGCTTCGGGAATTGTTCACGCGACATCGGCCACAGGCGCGTGCCCGAGCCGCCGGCGAGGATCACAGGGACGAGGCGGCGGCACGGCCCGGCCGCCTTGGCCGGGCCCGCCTCCACACCTGCTGCTCCCTGCTTCACCCCACCTTCCGTGCGTGCTTCATTCGTCATAAAGAACTCCTGCCTGCCTGTTCGTCCGAACGGCGAACCGTTCGGGAAATGATTAAGTGCCGGACCGATCGGGTCCGGCCAAAGGTCCGACGTTTTACGCCATAGTCGGGCTCAGAGCGGCCCACGTCACATAAGCGCGCGGGTCAGCCGTTCGCCTCGCGTCTGCTCTGCATCCGGTACTCCGTCGGCGAGATCAGAAGGCGCTTGCGGAAAATCTTCGCGAGCCTGTCGCCGTTGCCCATGCCGCTTCTGCGCGCGATCTTGTCGACCGGCAGTTCCGAATCCGTCAGAAGCGCACAGGTCACGGCGAGGCGCGCCTGCAGCAAATAATCGGATGGCGTGATGCCCATCTCGATCTTGAAGCGGCGCAAGAAGTTGCGCTCGCTCATCGCGGCCACCTGCGCCGCATCGACGACCGAAATCGGCCGTTCGCAGTTGTCCTGCAGCCAGCGCGCCGCCGCGCGGATCTTGTCGCCCGCCGACGCCACGCCGCTGTCGCCGAGGATCGACACGAGCTTCGCGGCCGAACCGGGCATCAGACGTTCGGCGACGCTGCGCGACACGTCGATGCCGAGATCGCGCTTCACGATCAGAAGCGCGCCCTTCATCGACTCGTAGCGGTCGCCGGCGTCGCCCTGCTGCTCGTCGCGCACGAGTTGCATCGCGTTGCCGTAGCGCGCCTGCGCGTCCTGCGCCTGACCGATGCCCGCGGCGTCGAGCACCTTGCGGCCCTCGGAAATCGCGCGCACGACCGTGGTCTTGGTCTGCACGCGACGCAGCCATTCGATGATGCGATCGTCCTTCGCCGCTTCTTCCGCGCCACGGCCGCCGGCGACGAAAAGCGCGTCGAAGCCGCCGTAGTGGCGCGCATCGAGACCGTCCGTCCAGACGCGCACCGACGACGAGCACGCCACGTTGCCGCCTTCGACCGACAGGAACCGCACGTCGTACGTGCAATCCGGCCGCGACTTCGCCGACGACAGCTCGTTCGCCATGTGGAAGACCTCCGCGACGATTCCCGCGCCGAGCAGCGAAAAGCCGTCGAACAGCAGGATCGCGACCTGGCGCACCTCGGTCTGCGAGGCGTTCGACGCGGGAGGCGTCCAACCCATGACTGCGGGTTCAAGAGTGGCGTAAGGCATGGTCATCCTCTGCAGCTTGTTTCCTGGAAGGCGCGGAAGAGTTGTTCGGTCATTGCGGCGCATCAATGGACTTCCCGAACTTCGCCGGGTTGCCGTGACCGATTGGAACGAAGTGTTGGCGGAATCGATCCGCTGGCTTGAATAATAAGCAGACAATGTTTTTTGTGCTCTGGATTTTCGCGCTTAAACCACAGAATCTGTTCCGCTATGAGGGTGAGCGCACATTGAAATCCTTCCCCAAATTCCGGAAAGCCTGCATTCAATGCATGGAAAACAAATACGGATTTGTCATACAAGGGTTGATTCGGCGGTTTAGCTCAATCTGATTCCCGTGCCGCCAGATCGGACACAGCGTTGCTCACTAAGCTCCACAGGACGGCCCTGCGCGGTCCGCCGGATGCGATGGCCGCCAAGTCCGATCATTCGAATTGATTCATTTATGAAACATCGATGCGTGCGAAAGCGGACGTTCGTACCGCTGCAATCGGAAAATTTTGGTTTCGCCGTTACATTTAGGAACGATATGTAATGCGCATTTCAGACGCCGATTAAAATCCGCGAACGGCTTCGGCATTAATACTCAATGATTTTCTAATAACGCAATCGAGGTCCTCAACGTGATTTTTGATTAACCCGTTTTATTTTTATTCAAAGGCATAATGCGGTATTTTCATATGAACTTAGATGCTGCATTGCAGCGGACGCGAGATCGCGTCGAACCTGCATGCGCGCGGGACTCGGGCGCTGTCACCGTCCGCCATCGGCTAGTATTTTTGCGGCGGCGCACGCTTTGACACTATTTGCCGAATCGCCCAATTCTTGTTTTGCAATGATCGGCTGAATGCGGCCCGAATCGCGCGTACGTTCGCAATCGTCTTCACGCAAATTTTCGTACAGCGCGCGGACACGCAAATCGGTCAGGTTTGCCGCCCGCGCTGACAATGTGCTGAGCGTTGCTCGTCAGCCTTGCTTGTTTCAGTCGTGAAATTCCCTCGCGCGTGCGCGCACGCACGGTCATGCGGCGTCGCAGCGGGCATCGTTTGCGCGACGCACGACTCACCGAAGCCAACCCGGAGCAACGATGCTGAGCAACGCTGATTTCCTGACGGTCGTGCGGCTCGCGCCGCTCGTGGCGATCGATCTGATCGTCACTGATGGCAACCGGCGCATCCTCGTGGGGCATCGGCGCAACCGGCCCGCGCAGGGCACATGGTTCGTGCCGGGCGGCCGCATCAGAAAAGACGAATCGCTCGATGCCGCCTACAGGCGCATCGTCAGCAACGAGTTGGGCGTCGCGAGCGCGCAGCGTTCGGCCGCACGCTTCTTCGGCGTCTACGAGCATCTCTACGACGACAACTTCGCGGGCGCCGATGGCATC
Source organism: Caballeronia sp. AZ1_KS37 (assembly GCF_023631165.1). Classification (NCBI taxonomy): domain Bacteria; kingdom Pseudomonadati; phylum Pseudomonadota; class Betaproteobacteria; order Burkholderiales; family Burkholderiaceae; genus Caballeronia; species Caballeronia sp. AZ1_KS37. The sequence continues at coordinate 55,337 of NZ_JALQDP010000015.1, forward strand.
GGCACGCATTACATCGTGCTCGCCTACGCGCTGACGCTCTCGAGCAAGGTTCCGATCGGCCGCTTCGATCAGCACAGCGACTATCGATGGCTTATGCCCGACGAACTGCTCGCGCGCGACGACGTGCACGAAAACACCAAGGCCTACTTCCGCTGATCCGCGCGAAAAGGCGCGTACCGAGATCATCTGCCAACACTTCGTCAATTTCGGACTCGGCGCGCGGCGGCTGCCGGGCGCCGCGTATAGTGCGCCCATGTAAGCTCACTTTCCCGCTACTTACGTTCCTGCATCGATCGAACCCCGGCCGGACACGACGCCTGCCGCGGTTCGCACAGGGAGAAGTCGATGGTGTACGCCAATGGTACGGGCCGGCTTCAGGTCGTGCGCGCGGTCGCGCCCGACGTGCCGTCCGCCGATATGACCAGCGCGGCGAAGCGAATCGGCATTCTGATCTTCGAGGACTTTTCGCTCGTCGAAGTCAGCTCGATCTCCGAGGTCTTCTCGGTCGCGAATCAGGTGCATCTGCCCGCCGACGCCAACGCACGCGCGCAGGCGCCGAATTATTCGCTGATGTTTCTGTCGAGCGATGGCGGCAGCGTGGCGAGCAGTTGCTCGATGCGGATCTGGACCGAGAGTCTCGAAACGCGCTGGATGAACGAATGCGACGCGCTGTTCATCGCGGGCGGCGTGGGCGCGCGTCATGCGCGTAACGATGCCGCGCTGCGCAAGCGCCTCGCACGCGTGGCGCCGAAGATTCCGTTCATCAAGGCGATCGGCGAAGGCGCGCAGATTCTCGCCGCGGCCAATCTCGACGTGCAGAACCGCACGCTCGATTTCGCCGGCGAGCCGCAAGGCCGCGCGCTTGCGCCGGCGTTGTCGAATCCGCTTTTCATCGCGGAACAAACGCTCACGCTCGACGATCCCAAAGGGCCAATCGCGGCGGCGCTGTCGATCATCAAGCGCGATCACGGCGCGGCGCTCGCGCGTGAAGTATCGGAGCGCTCCATTCCGGGCGCGTGGCAGAAGCTCGCCACCGTGCTCGACGATACCGAAGCCGGCAGCGTGCGCCAGAAGATCGACGCCGCCGCGCGCTGGATCCGCGAGAACTACGTGCGGCCGATCTCGATCACCGATGCGGCGCGCGTCGCCGCGATGAGCGAGCGCAATTTCCTGCGCCGGTTCAAGGCGCAGATCGGGCTGACGCCGTCGGAATATCTGTTGCGCGCGCGGCTCGATGCGAGCTGCATGTTGTTGGCCGCGACCGATCTGCCGGTCGACAAGATCGCGCGGCGTTGCGGCGCGGGCAGCGGCGACGGCCTCGCGAAAATCTTCCGCAAGCGGCTCTCGATCTCGCCGACCGAATACCGGATGGCAGGCCGCCGAAAACAGGGCGACGGTTCGTAAACGTTCGGAGCCGGCCTAGAACAAATACGCATGGAATCAAAGGTACTCTGGACGCTTTCGAATCTCGGCGACGCGGCCTTTCTGCTGCCGCTCGCGCTCGTCTGCGCGCTGTGGCTGCGCACGGTCGACGTGCGCCTCGCGGTGCGCTGGGCTGTGCTGCTCGCGATCGGCATGGGGCTCGTCGGTCTGTCGAAGATTCTCTATGCCGGCTGCGGCGTCGAAATCGCCGCGATCCAGTTGCGCATGATCAGCGGACACACGATGCTCGCCGCGTCGATCTACACCGTCGCGGGCGGCTTGCTGTTCGGCGCATTCGGCGGAAGCTGGCATCGGCTGGGCGCGGCGGGCGGACTCGCGCTCGCGGCGGCCATCGGCGCGAGCCGCATCATGCAGGACGCGCACACGCCCGCCGAAGTCGTCGCGGGCTGGGTGCTCGGCGCGGTCATCGCCGCCCTCTTCCTCATGCGCGTCTTCGAAACGCCGCGCAAGATGCCGCGCGCGCTCGTCGCGGGTTGCGCGCTGCTGGCGGTTTCGTCGATCGCCTACGGCCATCACGCGCCGTTCCAGCGGATGATCGAGCACTATTCGTGGCGGCTCTGTCAGGGACTCGGGCTCTGACTTCGCGTCAGTTCACTCGCAGCGCATGGGCTGACGAACTTCAGTATGATCGCAGGCTCTTTTCTCTCGCGCGCCCATCGAGGCGCGCGATCACGTTTCCGGGATCGAGCATGGACCGCTTCCTTGCAATGAAAGTCTTCGCGCGAGTCGTCGAGGCGGGCAGCTTCTCCAAGGCAGCCGATGCCCTGCGCCTGCCGCCCGCGAGCGTCTCGCGCACGCTTCAGGCGCTCGAAGCGCATCTCGGTGCGCGCCTCATCAATCGCACGACGCGCAGCATCAGCATCACTGAAGACGGCGAAGCCTATTACGAGCGCTGCGTGCGCGTGCTCGGTGAAGTGGACGACATGGAAGCGTCGCTGTCGCATTCCAAGCTGAGTCCCAAGGGCAATGTGAAAGTCAGCCTGCCGCAAGTGATGGCGAAGAACACGATCATTCCCGCGCTGCCGGAATTCTTCGCCGCGTATCCGGATATCGGCGTCGAACTGGTGCTGACGGACCGGCAAGTCGATCTCGTCGAGGAAGCGGTCGATTGTGTCGTGCGCGTGGGCGCGGTCGGCGATGTCGGGCTGGTCGCGAAACGCATCGGCGCGTATACGCAGATCACTTGCGCGTCGCCGGGATACATCGAAAAGCACGGCGAGCCGACGTCGCTCGATGACCTCGAGCAGCATCTCGCCGTCGGCTATGTGCTGAACAACTCGGGACGCGTGCGCAACTGGGAATTCGTCGTCGATGGCGAAACCCGCACCATCGCGATGAAGCACAAGATCGCCGTGAACGACGGCGATTCGTATATCGCGGCGGGCGCCAACGGGCTCGGGCTGATTCAAAGCTCGAGCTATACGCTCGATCCGCTCGTCAGAAGCGGCGCGTTGAAGGAAGTGCTACGGGAATATCCGTCGTATCCGCGCGTGGTGTCGGTGCTGTATGCGGCCAACCGGCATCAGCCGAGGCGCGTGCGCGTGTTCATCGACTGGGTTGCGGAGTTGTATGCGCGCCTGCCGTCGTTTCAGGTGAGCAAGGGAAACTGAACGCGGGCGTCGTTTGCGGCGATGCATCCGCGAACGGCATCGCGCGCCAGTCGTAATCGCGATAGGCGCGCTCGAGCGCGCGCAGATCGGCGGGCCGCGCGCTCGCGTGCACGCCCTCCAGATGCGGCAAGCTGAATTCCACCTTGACGCAGTTCGCATAATCGCGCGCGCGCATGTTGGCGGGGATCGTCGTGAAGAACGCAGTCGTCGGCACGTCGAATCCCGCGCCGGCGTGTAGGGCCGCCGTATCCGCCGTGACGAGATAGCGCGCGCGCCCGATCCACGCGAGGAAATCGTCCGTGTCGATGCAAAACGGCGCGATATCGCGATAACGCGGATCGTCGACGGGCCCGAAACCCATCACCGGCAGGCCGGTTTCATCCGCGAGACGCGCGACGATACGCGCGCGCATCGACGCCGGAATGCTGCGCACCGGCGTGCTCGCGTTCGGGCAGAACAGCGCGTAAGGCTCGTTTGCGATCGGCTTGAGCGGCACATCGGCGAGCCAGCGATTGCGCTTGTCGGCGGCGGCGATGGTCGAAGGCGCGATGCCCATCGCCCAAAGGAAGAAGTCGATCATCGGCATCGAGGCGAAGCGCGGCCAGAAAAGCTGATTGCCGACGTCGATCTTCGGTTCATCGGCAGGCAGGCTCGCGAGCGGCACGGGCAGACCGACGATATCGGCGAGACGCGGCGCGGCAAGCTCGTAAAGACGCTGCACGTAGCGCGGCGCGCGCGCCGGCCGATAGATCGTGAACCGAAGATGCGGATAAAGGCGCTTGACGGCGGAGAGCGCCGTAAGCCCGATGATCGAATCGCCGAGCGTGACGCCGAACGCGTTGACGAGATGCACGCGGCGCTCGCGCGCATAGTCGGCGTCGAAGGGTTCGCTGCCGGCGTTCAGGATGGTGGCGGGCAGCGCGGAGAAAGCGGATGCATCGGCGTGCGCGACTTCGAGATCGTAAGGCGCGACGATCTCGCCGCTTAACGATAACAGCGATCCCGCGTGGGTCAGCGCATGAACTTCGTCGAGCGTCGTCATGCGTGACCCCGTTGCGGTCAGCCGGCCGCGCCGCGTTCGTTCGCCGCCTTCGCGACGGGCACGCTTTGCAGCACGGGCATCGTCGCCGTCTGATACTCGGGCACCCAGCGGCGCAGATCGCGGCGCACTTCTTCGTCGGAGAGCACGCGATGCTGCATCAGCCAGGGCAGCAATTCGTCGATGAAATCGTCCGGCACGCCGCGCGCCTGCGCGATGCGCAGCTTCGGATGCGGCGTGCGCGTGGTGGTTTCGTCGTCGGCGAGCAGTTCTTCGTAGAGCTTTTCGCCCGGACGCAGCCCAGTAAACGTGATGCGGATCTGCTCTTCCGTGAAGCCATAGAGACGGATGAGGTCGCGCGCGAGATCGACGATTCTCACGGGCTGGCCCATGTCGAGAATGAAGATCTCGCCGCCGCGCCCCATGCTCGACGCCTGCAGCACGAGTTGCGCGGCTTCCGGAATCGTCATGAAGAAGCGCGTGATTTCCGGATGCGTGACCGTGACCGGACCGCCCTTCGCAATCTGCTGCTGAAATTTCGGGATCACGCTGCCCGCGCTGCCGAGCACGTTGCCGAAGCGCACCGTCTCGAACTGCGTGCGCGGCGCGGATTGCTGCAGCGCCTGACAGGCCATCTCGGCGAGACGCTTGGAGGCGCCCATCACGTTGGTCGGGTTGACGGCCTTGTCGGTGGAGATCAGCACGAAATGGCGCACGTTGTGGCGAATCGCCGCGCGCGCGACGCGCAGCGTGCCGAGCACGTTGTTGCGCACGGCCTGCCACGCGTTCTGCTCTTCCATCAGCGGGACGTGCTTGTAGGCCGCCGCATGGAAAACGATGTGCGGCGTGAAGCGCGCCATCGTCTGATCGAGCAGCAGCGAATCCTTCGCGTCGCCGACGACCGGAATCACCGAGCACTCCGGAAACTTCTCGTGCAGTTCCTCGATGAGGCGATACATCGCGTATTCGGAGAGGTCGTAGGCGATGAGCTGCGCGGGCGAGAAACGCAGAATCTGACGGCACAGTTCCGAGCCGATGGAGCCGCCGCCGCCCGTCACCATCACGACGCGCCCGTGGAGCAGTTGCTCGACGTGCGGCATGTCGATCTTCACCGGCTCGCGGCCGAGCAAGTCTTCGAGGTCGATCTGCCGCACGCGCGACAGGAAGTTGCCGCCTTCGGTGAGCGGCGTGAGCGCGGGCAGCACCATCACCTTGACGCCGGCGCGCACGCACAACGTGGCGACGCGCCGCTGCTCCTCGACCGACGCCGAAGGAATCGCGATGATCACGTAGTCGGTCTTGTACTGCTCCGCGAATCGGGAGAGGTCGCTGAACCCGCCGAGGACCTTGTGGCCGAGCACTTCGCGGCCCTGCTTGGCGGGATCGTCGTCGAGCAGGCCGACGAGACGCCATTCGCTGGAGCGCGCAAGCTCGCGGGCGAGCATCGCGCCCGCCGTGCCCGCGCCGAGCACGATCACGGGCTTGCCCTGGCCGACCAGACCGCCGTACAGATAGAACTCCTTGCCCGCGCGATAAAGCGCGCGCGCGCCGCCCATCGCGAGAAACAGCAGAAGCGGCGAGACGATGAGCACCGAGCGCGGGATGATCGGGGTCGGCTGCGACATCACCGCGCCCACCATCACGACGAGCGCGCCCACGACGATCGATTTGGAGATACGCATCAGGTCCGGCAGGCTCGCGAACACCCACATGCCGCGATACAGCCCGAAGACGCGAAAGACGATGGCGTAGACCGGCACAACCCACAAGAGCGCGTGCAGCGCGCCATCGCGGAAATCATGCGGCACGCTGCCGTTGAAGCGCAGCAGGTAAGCGACGACCCAGGCTCCGACGACGGCCACGAGATCGAAGCCGAACGCCCCCGCCGATAGCCATGTAGCTTTTATTCGATTCATCAGCATGGACCCTCAAGATTGTCCGGTATGGCGCGTTTCATGACGACGCCACTGTGCGTCGACGACCGCGCCCGCTGCCACAACCACGACTGTCCAGCCCGCAACCGCCGCCCACTGCCCCGTGACGGAAAACCACAGCGCCCAGTTCGCGAGGATCATGCCCGCCAGCATGAGCAGATACCACGTGAGCGCGGTGCGCGCGTGCCCCATTCCGAGGCGCACCATGCGCTGATAGTAATGCTCCCGATGCGCCTGCCAAAATTTTTCACCGCGCGCGAGGCGTCGCAGCAACGTGACCGTGGCATCCGCGATGAAAGGCGAAAACACGAGCGCCGGAAACCAGACGGGCCATGCGCCCCGTTGCCAGCCCCAGAACCCGAGCGCGCCTGCGAGAAATCCCAACGGAATAGACCCGGCATCGCCGAGAAAGATCCGAGCCGGATGGAAATTGAGGGTCAGGAAACCGGCCGCCGCTCCGGCGATCGCCGCGCTCGCCAGGCCGAGATCGGCTTGCGGCGCGGGTCCGGCGAGCGCCGCGAGCGCGTAGCCGCCGAAGCCGAACAGCGCCATGCCGCCGGCGAGCCCGTCCGAGCCGTCCATGAAGTTGTAGAGATTGACGAGCCACAGCATCAGAAAGCCGACGAATGCGAGCGCCCACCACGGCGCGTTCGCCGGATGCGCGACGATCACGAGCGCCACCGCGACGATATGCGCCGCGAAGCGCACGCGCGCGGGCAAGCCGCGTCGGTCGTCGATCTGCGAGACGGCCGCGAGGAAGACCGCGCATGCCGCGACGAGCCACATCGACGGGGCCGCGACGAGAAGCGCGATGACGGCGACCGGCACGATGCCCCAGCCGCCGACGCGCGGCGTGGGCCGTTCGTGCAGCGAACGCTCGTTGGGGATATCGGTGGCGAGGCGCCACGCGAGGCCCGTGCGGATGAGCGTCCGAAGAATCAGCGCGCAGGCGGCGAACGCCACTACCGCGACCGACATCGCGGCCAGCGGCGGCGAAGCTTGGAAATACGAATGCAGCATGCGTTGTTATGAGTTGTCGAAAACGAAGCCCCGATCGCCCCGGCGACTTTTGTCCCGGGCAAACCCGCAAGGATACGCGAACGGTCGCCGGAATTAGTCGTAAATAACTGACGGATAACGAAAATCGCGCTGATATCGAAGCCGCGCATATTTTAACGTTCGCGACGGACGTTTCCGATCGCGAGAACCGCCGTTTATTGCGCGCGCGTCGAGCGAAACCACGCGGCCGTGGCGGCGAGGCCTTCGTCGAGCGATTGCGGCGCTTGCCAGCCGAGCGTCTCGCGGATGCGGCTCGAATCGAGGCGCAGGCTGCCGGTCAGCCGATCGATCTGAGCAGTCTTGCCCGTCAGACGCCCGACGACGCGCAAGAGTCCCACCGGCACCGGCACGAGCCGCGCCGGTTTGCCGAGATGTTGGCCGAGCTTGCGCGCGAGTTCGGCGACGCTCGGGTCGTCGCCGTCCGTGACATGGAACAGGCGGCCCGCCGCGGCCGGATGGAGCGCGCATTCGATCGTCGCGCTCGCGAGATTGTCGACGGAGACGAGGCTGCGGCGCGCATCGATCGCGCCGAGCGGCAACGGGATGCGGCGCGCGATCGCGTTCATCATCGCGAGGAAATTGGCGCGCACGCCGGGGCCGTAGACGAGCGGCGGCCGCACGATGGCGATCTCCAGCCCGGTGCGGCTGCCGAATTCGAGCAGTTTCACTTCGGCTTCGGCTTTCGACACGCCGTAGGCATCGGGCGGATTGCGCGCGTCGTCTTCGGTGAACGGGCGGCCCGGATCGCTTTCGCCAAGCGCCTTGACGCTGCTCATCATGACAAAGCGCGTCACGCCCGCTCGCCGCGCGCATTCGGCGGCGGCGAGCGTGCAGTCGACGTTGACCGCCCGATACGCCTCCAACACGGCCTGCGATTGGGCGGCGGCGTCGGCCATTACGTGGACGCGCGCCGCAAGATGGATCACTGCGTCGCAACCGGCAAAGGCTTCGGGCGCGATCGAATCGAGGCCGTCAATATGGCGCACGTCGACGCCCGGTTCGCATTGCGCGTCGCGCCGCACGAGCCCTGTCGCGCCGATCCCGCGCGCCGCGAGCGCACGGCTCACCGCGCGGCCGACGAAGCCGTTGGCGCCGGTTATCGCGATGCGTCGGCCGGATTCGCTCATAGCCATTTCCAGCCGAAACGGTTGAAGAACCGGTACGCCGACGTGACGAACAGCTTGATGTGCACCGAGCCTTTCTTCGCCGCGCCGCCGCCGTGATGCAGGATTCGCACCGACGGCACATACGCGATGCGCGCGACGCGGCGCGTGCGCAGGCTCAGGTCGTAGTCCTCGAAATAGAGGAAATAGCGCGGATCGAAGCCGCCGAGCGACTTGAGCACATCGGTTCTGAAGAGCATGAAGCAGCCGCTCACGATCGGCGGATCCCACACGATATTGCTGTCGCCGATGACATCGCGCATTTCGTAGCGCGCGAGGCGCCCCGCGAACGGCTTGCGCAGCGCCGACGGCAGAAAGCCGCGCACGAAAAGGTCGAGCACGGTCGGATAGCGGCGGCAAAGAAACTGCTGACGGCCGTCGTCGCCGCCGATCCACGGCGCGAGCAGACCGGTTTCCGGCGAGCCGTGCAGAAAGGCGAGCGCGCGGCGCAGGCCATCGGCATTGAGTTCGACGTCGGGATTGAGAATCAGATGGAAGCGGCTGTTCGCGCGCTCGATGGCGAGATTGTGGCCGCGTCCATAACCGACATTGCCGTGCCCTTTGAGCACCACGGTGTCGAATTCGGCATCCGAGGGCGCCGGCAGGTCGGCGAGCTCGCCCGGATTGCCGTTGTCGATCAGATACAGGCACGGGCGGCCGGCGACATCGTGCAATTGGGCGAGCGCGGATTCCAGCGTTTCGACGGTGCGCGCGAGCAACGCGGCATCGGGCCGGTAGATGACGATGGAAATGCTGAGAGTGATCGGCGGGGCGTTCGCGTTCATCGGACAAATGGGGCGTCCGCGCCACGAAAGGAAAACGGACCGCATCGACGGGTGGAAGACGCCAAGATTGTCCTTAATGTCGGAGGTTTCGGCAACCGCGGGCGGCGGGGCGCCGCGTCAGGCGAACGTGCGAAACACGTAGCGCTTGTCGAGGCGGTACTTGATCACATAACCGATCGCGAGACCGATGCAGCCGCCGACGTAGCGCATTTCGGCCGTTTCGAAGACGTGATTGAAGCCGAATTCGACGCCCCAGAAAATCGCTGTGGTGACGAGGCCCATCGTGATGTAGAGCGTGAACATGGTCGCGTCGTGACGCGCATTCTCCGCCTTGAAGCGGAAGATCCATTTCTTGTCGAGCAGATATTTCACGACGAGACCGACGCCCGTGCCGACGAACACCGACAGCAAAACATGCCAGGGGCCGCTATAGATGCGCGTAGTCAGATCCTGCGCGCCGATGTTGGCAAGCGTCGCGATGGCGGCGAAAAAGGTGTAGAGCAGCGCGAGTTGCATGTGTTCAGAACATGGTTCGGTGGTTCGGCGTTTTTCCGGCGCTACGTCACACGTTGCTTGGCGGAAAAACCGACACCATATACGATGTGCCTGGAAAACTCGACAAAGCCGGTGCCGAAGCCGTCGCTGAGAAGACGGCCAGGCCCGGTTCCGCCCGGTCGTGGGCTTAAGCAATCATCTCAACGTGAATTGAATGAGCAAGCCCATCGTCGTCGATCTCGATGGCACGTTGATTCACTCCGACATTCTCGTCGAGAGCGGATTCGCCTTCCTGAGATCCTCACCGCAGAAATTCTTCAAGCCGCTGCTGTGGCTTTCCAGCGGCGGCAAGTCCGTGCTCAAGTCGCGGCTCGCCGAGCACGTGAGCATCGATGTCGCGACGCTGCCCTACAACACGCAGGTCGTGAACTGGCTGAAGGACATGCGCGCCGGGGGCCGCACGATCGCGCTCGCCACCGCGAGCCATGAATCGTTCGCGCATCGCATCGCGGAGCATCTCGGCATCTTCGATCGCGTGTTCGCCACCGACGAGCGCGTCAACCTTTCCGCGCACCGCAAGCGCGACCGGCTCGTCGCCGAGTACGGCGAGAAGGGCTTCGATTACGTCGGCAATTCGCACGATGACATGTCCGTCTGGGCCGCCGCCGATCGCGCGTACGTGGTCAATCCGCACGCGGGCGTCGTGCGCGCCGCCTCGAAGCACGACAACGTCGAACAGGTCTTCGAGAATCGCCCGCCGACGCTCAAGGTCTGGGCCAAGTCACTGCGGCTGCATCAGTGGCTGAAAAACGTGCTGATCTTCGTGCCGCTGCTCGCAGGGCATCAACTGAAGTCGCCGGCGGCCATCGAGTCCGCCGTGATTGCGTTCTTCGCGTTCGGGCTGTGTGCATCGAGCGTGTATCTGCTAAACGATCTGCTCGACTTGCAGGACGACCGGCAGCATCCGGTGAAGCGCCGGCGCCCGCTCGCCGCCGGCACGATGCCGCTCGCATGGGGCATGGCGCTCTGCCCTGTCCTGCTCGCCGCCGCGTTCTCGATCTCGCTCACGTTCTTGTCGTGGAAATTCAACGCGGTCCTGCTCGGCTACTACGTGCTGACGCTCGCCTATTCGCTCGCGCTCAAGCGTCAGGTGATGATCGACGTCGTCGTGCTTGCCGCGCTGTACACGACGCGCATCGTCGCGGGCGCCGCGGCGATCCATGTCCCGCTCACTTTCTGGCTGCTAGCTTTCTCGATGTTCGCGTTCCTGAGCCTCGCGCTCGTCAAGCGCTACACCGAGCTTCACGCGATGATGAAGTCCGGGCGCGAAGGCGCGCGCGGGCGAGGTTATCTGGCGAGCGATCTGGCCATCGTGTCGTCGCTGGGCACGTCGTCGGGTTACATCTCGGTGCTCGTGCTCGCGCTCTATATCCAGGACGAACGCACCACCGTGCTTTACCGGCATCCGCAATACATCTGGATGGTATGTCCGCTGATGCTCTACTGGTTCAGCCGGACATGGGTCATCACGCATCGCGGACGCATGAACGACGATCCCATCGTGTTCGCGGCGCGCGATCGCATGAGCCTCGTCGTCGTCGCGCTGTGCGGCTTCGCGTTCTGGCTCGCGATCTGACCGATGAGCGAACTGCTTTCCTGGGGCCGCTACCCGCGCCTGCCGCAGACCGCGCACGCCGCGCACTGGCGCGACGAAGCGCAGGCGCGATGGCGCGACGTGCAGCGCGAACACGGCACGACGCTCGCGTTCGGCAATGGCCGAAGCTACGGCGATGTCTGCCTCGCGAGTTCGAATCACGTCTTTCAGACGCTCGCGCTCGACCGGATCATCGCCGCCGACTGGACGCGCGGCATCGTGCGCGCCGAGCCCGGCATCACGTTCGAGCAGATTCTCGCGCTCGCGGTGCCGCGCGGCTGGATGCTGCCGGTCACGCCGGGCACGAAGTACGTGACGCTGGGCGGCGCGATCGCCAACGACGTGCACGGCAAGAATCATCACGTGCGCGGCACGTTCGGGCGGCATGTGCGCGCGTTCGGCCTCGCGCGCAGCGACGGCACGTTCATCGAATGCTCGCCGAAATCGAACACGGAGATGTTCAATGCGACGATCGGCGGGCTCGGGCTGACGGGACTCATCCTGTGGGCCGAGTTCTCGCTGATGCAGATCCGCACGAGTCTCATCGACGTGACGAGCATCCGCTTCGGCAAGCTCGACGAGTTCTTCGATCTCTCGGAAGAGTACGACGCGAAGCACGAGTATTGCGTCGCGTGGGTCGATTGCGCGAGCCGCGGACCGGCGCTCGGGCGCGGCATCTTCATGGCGGGCGATCACGCAATCCACGGCTCGCTCGATGTCGAACAGCGCAACACGCGCCGCGTGCCGTTCACGCCGCCCGTTTCGCTCATCAACGGCCTCACGCTGCGCGCGTTCAACGAGCTGTACTACCGGAAGCAGCGACGCGCGATCGAGCTTTCGCGCGTCGGTTACGACGGCTATTTCTATCCGCTCGACAGCCTGCTCGAATGGAACCGCATCTACGGGCCGCAGGGGTTTCAGCAGTATCAGTGCGTCGTGCCGGCAGCGAGCGCGCGCGATGCGGTGCGCGCGATGCTCAATCGCATTTCATCGAGCGGCACGGGTTCGTTTCTCGCGGTGCTCAAGCGCTGCGGGAACATTCCGTCGCCGGGGCTGCTGTCGTTTCCGATGGAAGGCACCTCGCTCGCGCTCGACTTTCCGCAGCATGAATTGCGTAATTCGCAGCTCTTCGACGCGCTCGACGCGATCGTGCGCGATGCCGGCGGACGCATCTACCCGGCCAAGGACGCGCACATGTCGGGCGCCGATTTCCGCGCCGCTTATCCCCGATGGCAGGAGCTCGAATCGCTTCGCGATCCGGCCATGCTGTCGCATTTCTGGAAACGAATGACTGGCCTATGAAGAACATCGTCATCGTGGGCGCCACGTCCGCTATCGCCATCGCCTGCGCGCGAGAATGGGCCGCGAAAGGCGCGCGCTTCTTTCTCGTCGCGCGCAATCAGGAACGCATGGAGCAGGTCGCCGCCGATTTGACGGCGCGGGGCGCGGCTTCGGTCGCCGTGTATCGGCTCGATATCGACAAGCTCGACGATCACGCCGCGATGCTCGCTGACTGCGCCGCGCACATGGATTCGATCGATATCGTGCTGATTGCGTCGGGCACGCTGCCGGACCAGGCGGCCTGCCAGAGCGATCCCGCCGTCGCGGTGCGCGAGTTTCATACCAACGCGCTTTCGCTGATCGCGCTCATCACGCCGATCGCCAATCGGCTTGAGGCTCAGCGGCACGGGGCGCTCGCGGTGATCTCGTCAGTGGCGGGCGATCGCGGGCGTCCGTCGAATTATCTTTATGGCAGCGCGAAGGCCGCGTTGCAGGCGTTTCTCGAAGGCTTGCGCGCGCGGTTGTTCAAGGTCGGCGTGCATGTCGTCGATATCAAGCCGGGCTTCGTCGCCACGCCAATGACTGCGGGGCTGCCGTTGCCCGGGCCGCTCGTCGCGACACCGGAGAAGGTCGCGAACGAAATCGTGCGCGGAATCGACAGGAAGAAGGACGTGCTTTATACGCCGTGGTTCTGGTGGGGGATTATGTTCGTGATTCGGAATGTGCCGCGGTTCCTGTTTAAGCGGGCGTCGCTTTAAGTAGGTGCGTGGAACACGCGGGGACGTTCGCGACGGTGGGGATCGCGACAACAGGTGCAAAGGCAACTCGTATGTATTTTAAGTGCGAAGTTCAGCAACCATTTTCAAGAACTCTCGGCACCTTAAATTCCAACGCTCCAGTTTTAAGCGCTCAAACGCGAATCAGTGATCCGAATGAAATATGTGCCCGCACACAAGAAGGTAAAAACTTGCAAGGTCTTTTCGCGTGGCGATCTTGAATTTGGTTATATTTGAGAAGCCATGGCACACCACTTTTCCCATGTGCACCTCTACCTCATCTTTGTCGTTCGCGTTTAATCTATGCAATTTTTTTGAGCCACGAATCGCATTGTATTGACGCGGGCTTTTTCTAAACTCACCCCAACCCAAACTCTAGGGATTAGCCGCACATCGACTCTCCCTACTTCATAGATATCCGAGTTCGAAGTAAGCTCGTAGCGCCGCGACCGATTAAGCCGGAAATAAAAATGCAAGCCCCACACAAAGTTAAAGTGGTTGCACGAACATGCAACAAAATACATTTAAATGCTTGTGCATAAGTAGCAAACGGATTGAAACACTATTTAACGAATGTGTCGTCGGAAGATAGGATATTTTTTCGCAAACCGAGGAAAATTGAGTGACGCTAGACAGTCGGCTCATTTGCGTTGCAAAGATTGTTCGATACAACGGAAGATTGAGGACGTCTACGAGCGGTCATCCTAACCGACGTTGTTGACAAGTCTGCTGATCGTTCCGTTACCGTTCATCGAATTAGCTTCAATCGATGCGCCCTTGCAGTCCTATCGGGACTGCCGTTCATTTCTGCGCATGCGTTCAACAGCAAACCAACTTCCTTTCAGAGCCACGGGCATATATGAATCCGCGCTCCGCCAGGTTCATTCATATCCGAGTGTTGCGAGCGTGGAGTGATTGCGCACGGTCGGGAGACAGACGCCAGTGAGACTTCACTCACGATTGCAGTCTCCAAGAATATTGGGATTCGCTTGCTATTTGTCCCGTCTAAGCAAAGCGCGGCCTTAATCGTCCCATATTCGGCAGAACGTATTTTGAGCACGCGCCGCGATACCAATATTTCAACAGCGAATTGACCGCACGCCCAGGCATAACTCAGTCGATCGGCCCGGCCAAAAAGAGCCGCTTCTTATGCAAGATTCTCCTTCGGACGGCTGCGGAACCACGACCCCGTGCGGTCAGAAGCGTCTCTGGCCGAACGTGCAGAAGTTTCTTCACGACCCCGCTCGACTACGCCTGCGGCCCAACTACCGGAGCTCACTCGTTGCCGCCGTTCGCCAATCGGACGCCTTGTCGGCCGGCATTGTCAGCGGAGCGGACGTTCGAAGATCCGATGCATCGATGCTTCAGTGAAAATCCGCCCACGTCAAACCTTCTTAGCCGGCAACGCATCCTGAGCGATCACGAAGTTGGGGGCGGCCCGACGAGGTTCGCGTTGGTATGTGAGCGCTTTGCGGGCGAAAGTTCGGCACTTTTCTCGAGCTGACATAGCAACCCGCATTTGCCCCCGAACTCCGATCGACGATTTCGTGAACCTCGCTACCGCTGAATTTTTTCGTGGTGCACGTGTCGTCGTCCGCGAAACGCTGCATTTCAAACTTGAACGTAGATGAATTTTGCAGGATGCCCTAACCTTTCTGCTAGCGTGAAGCCAGCCGCCGTCTGATTGCTGGCGCGCCGTACTCAATGTCAGTTCCTGTGCGATGCTCTATGCGCGAATTCAACGTTCAATTTGACACCGACGGCACCCGGGTCCATTGCGTCTGCTACCTAGTTTGTGCGACGCTAGTGTCGTACGGACTGACGCGAACATGGTCACTTCCTCACTTAGTCGAATCTACGCGCCTGTGGCAGGCACGATCGACAACATCCTTTGACTGGATGACGCGCGTTCAGCTTGGCCAACTCGCGTTGAAACTTTGCAGAGAACACGTCAAACAAAAGCGTCGCTGCCCCCAAGTCGAAAGTATTTTCACCGAGTCACTTGCGCTGGATCTGACGAGTGCGGAGGTGATCGAATTGTGGGCACGCTGTCGTGACGCGCTGAAACCGCAAAAATCTTGAATTCCGTCTGGTGCGAGATCTTTTCCGCGTGCAGTTACCCCTAGATCTACGGCATGCTGAACACAAGATGATCTCATCTTCCTACCACTTCGCTTTTGGCGACCGTGGAAGATTGTGCCGCTGTGGTCGCTCCGACGGCGCTAACGTCCGCTACGGAAAGAATTTCATCCCGATGGACGTCAGCTTGCCAGTATTCTTCTAGGACCGTATATGAACGCGTCCCGCTTGCGCCAGTTTTTATGCGAATCGACCTGGACAAGATGGGTTGCAGTCGTATACATGGCCTCGTCCCGTTTGCCAAACAATCTGTTCTACGGCGAGCAGGTGCTGGATTGCATATATACATTCGGCCTTTCTGTGGCACGCGTGTGCCCGGCCCCAATGGATTTCGCCCGGCGACTCCTACTTATATCCACGGCTTCGAGAGCCCTAAGACTGCGCAGGTTTTGTCACCGACGGTCCGACCTGTTAGCCATTGAATCAGATTACTTGTGCAACCAGTGAAGAGGGTAAATCACTGCTACTATCCGACCGACGCTCCGCTCATACCGGCGATACGTACTCCACACCGCGTGCGAGCAATACCCAGATCGTCCTGGCAATCTTGTTGGCAAGCGCTACGACCGCGATGTTCGTTCCCCGTCTCGCCTGCACCTCAAGTATCCATCGAGACAGCGTATCCGTATGCTTTATCGCCTGCTGTACCACGGATCTCGCACCGTGTACCAGCAGCATTCGCAGGTAGCCGTTCCCGCGCTTGGTGATACCGAACAGACGATCCTTGCCGCCTGAGGAGTGCTGGCGTGGCGTCAAACCCAGCCAGGCCGCGAACTGCCGACCATTTGAGAACTCGGAGGCGCTTCCCGCAGCGGCGATGACGGCGGTTGCAATCATCGGCCCGACCCCACGAATCTTTTCCAGGCGCTGGCTTGCAGGCGATGCCCTGTGCACGTGATGAATCAACTCATCGTACCGGGCGATCTGCTTATCCAGCAGGACGAGTCTCTCGTACATATCTCTCATCATTGACCGAGTCAACCCTGTCAGCTCGTTGCATTCGTCGTCGATAATCGCGGGGAGTTGCGTCCTTATTTTTAGAGGTGTTTGGGCAATGACCACCCCGTATTCAGCCAGCAGGCCTCGAATCTGATTGATCTGTGCGATGCGGTCTCGCATCAACGGACTGCGGACGCGATGCATGGACTGGATATCTTGCTGCTCAACGCTGTTGACTGCGACGTAGCGCATGGTCGGGCGGGACGCAGCTTCGACGATTGCCTCCGCATCGTTGCGGTCATTCTTCTGGGATTTTACGAACGGCTTGACGAATCGCGGAGCGATGATCTGCACGTGATGCCCCATTGCCGAGAAGCGGCGAGCCCAGTAGTCGACTGCGTCATTGATTTGGCACCTGGCGGATTCGACGTGAAGGATCGTCATACTTCCACTTGATCGGCTTTG